>DASPLZ010000231.1:0-2218 GCA_035627295.1 Phenylobacterium sp.
CCGACGCGGGCGGCGGGCTCGCCGTCGATGTCGCCAACGGCCGGCTAACCGCCACCAACGCCGACACCGTGGGCCTTTCCACGCTCAGGCTCGCCTCGACCGGCGAACTGGTGGTTACGCTTGACCCCGCGGCGACGCGGAACACCCGCTTCAACGTCGCCGGCGCGGCGACCCTCGAAAGCGGCGCCAAGATCGGCGTGCGGCTGGCCTCCAAGCTCACCGCGCCGGCCAGCTTCACCCTGATCGACGCCGGGGCCGGCCAGCTGACCGCCGGGACGTTGGACCAGGGCCTGCTGGCGGCGACGCCCTGGCTCTACAAGGCCGAGCTGAGGATCGACCAGTCGGCCGGCGACCTTCTGGCCGACGTGCGCCGCCGCACCGCCGCCGAGGCCGGCCTCGACGCGGCCGAGAGCGCCGCCTACGACGCGGTGTTCCTGAACTTCGACCGCGACGCGACCCTGGCCGGCGCCATGCTGGCCAAGACCGACGAGGCGAGCTTCCGCCGGCTCTACGACCAGCTCCTGCCCGACTATTCCGGCGGCCTCTTCCACACCCTGGCGCAGGCGACCGAGGCGGCCGGGCGGGGCATCGATTCCGAACCGACGCTGATGGGCCGCGACGGCCTGCGGGCCTGGACCCAGGAGATCGGGTTCGTGATCAAGCGTGACCTGGAACGATCCGGCAGCTATGACGCCACCGGCTTCGGCATCGCCGCCGGCGTCGAGGCCCCGGACACCGTGATGGGCGTCCTCGGCGTGCAGGCCAGTTTCCTGACCCTCGACGTCGACGAGAAGAACTCCGGCGCCAACGAATTCCTCGGCGGCTCGGTGTTTTCGGCCGGCCTCTACTGGCGCGAGAAGCTGGGCGGCCTGACCGCCTCGCTCGGCGCCACCGGCGGCTACGCCAGCCTCGATTCCCGCCGCACGGTGGTGGACGTCGACGCCGGCCTCAATCGTGAGACCAAGTCCGACTGGTCGGGCGGCCTCTTCACCCTCCACGGCGGCCTCAGCTACCAGGCCGACCTCGGGCCGGTGTTCCTGCGACCGCAGGCGAGCGTCGACTACCTCTGGTTCAAGGAAGGCGACCGCACCGAGAGCGGCGGCGGCGAGGCCATCGACCTGGACATCGACGGCCGCACCTCCAGCCAGCTGGCCGCCTTCGTCGGCGCGACGCTCGGCATGCGGCTGGGCTTCGGCGGCGAGATGGAGTGGTCCCCCGAACTCACCGGCGGCTGGCGGCAGGTGTCCGGCAAGGGGCCCGGCGACACCACCGCCCGGTTCCTCGGCGGCGGCGAGACCTTCACCCTGTCCTCGCCTGACCTGGACGGCGGCGCGGCGGTGGCCCGGGCCGCGTTCCGGGGCTCGGGGACCTACTTCGACATCGGCGTCGAAGGCGGGGCGGAGTTCCGCGACGAGTACGACGCCTATGACGCGCGGCTCTATGCGCGGGTGAAGTTCTAGAACGGCTATCCTCCCCGCCTATGGGGGAGGGGCGCCTACGCCTCTCCCCCGATTTTCAGCGGGAGGGATCCTACGGCGCCGGCTTGAGGGTGGGACGGGTCAGGTCGAGCTCGGCCGCCGGGATCACCTCGAGGTTCGGCGCGCGGGTCTTCACGCCAGCGGTGAACACCTTGGCGTCGCCGGCGATCAGCACGCTGGCCGCCTTCGGGTCGAGGGCCGAGCGGGCGTAGGCCTGCACCTCGGCCGCATCCACGTCCTGCACCTTGCGGGTGTAGAGCGCCACCTCGCCCAGATCGACGCCGTAGAGCGCCAGCTCGCCGAGGATTCCGGCGAGGCCGCCCGCCGTGCCCAGGGCCCGGCCGTAGGCGCCGATCAGCACCGACTGGCGGGCCTTCAGTTCCGCCGGCGCGGCGGGCTCGGCGCCCAGCCTGGCCATCTCGGCGCGGATCAGGTCCAGCACCTCGGGGGCGGACTCGTTCTTGGTCTGCGCCACCGCCCGGAAGGTCCCGCTGGTCCGCTGGGTGTCGAGGAAGGCCCGCGCGCCGTAGGAAAGGCCGCGCTTGATGCGGATCTCCTGGTTCAGCCGCGCCGAATAGCCGCCGCCCAGCACATTGTTGGCGACGATCGCCGGATAGTAGGCCGCATCGCTGCGGGCGATGGCCGGGCCGACCACGCTGACCGCCGCCTGGCCGGTGCCGGGGATGTCGATCGCCACCGCGCGCACCCCGCCCGTCGGCCTGGCCGCCGGCGCCGGCGGT
>DASPLZ010000232.1:0-2598 GCA_035627295.1 Phenylobacterium sp.
GGCATCGTCGGCGCCGCGATCGGGACCAGCAGGATCGACAGGACCAGCGCCAGGGAGAGCCGGATGCGCGCCGGCGCGGGCGATTCGCCCAGGCCCGGCATCAGCATCACCATCGCGCCGATGCGCGCGAACACCAGCCCCGCCACATAGACCTGCTGCGCGGTGGCGTAGCTTTCCATGGCTTACATGGCCGAGATGCGGGCGGCGATCTGGTTCATGAAGCCGGCCATCAGCGCGCCCATCAGCGGCAGGAAGACCAGCAGCGAGATGAAGATCGCCACGATCTTCGGCGCATAGACGAGCGTGGCCTCCTGGATCTGGGTGAGCGCCTGCATTAGGCCGATCCCGACGCCGACGATCAGCCCGACGATCAGCACCGGGGCCGACAGCTGGATGGTGAGCCAGATGGCGTCGCGGCCGACGTCCAACACCTCGGCGCCGTTCATGCGGGGGCCTCGTTACGGATAAGAATCCTGCGGGGAAATCCGCCCGGCAGGTTTTGCCCAGCATGGTTAACGAAGCATGACTCCGGGGGCGTCAGATTCCCTGCAGCACCGCGTCGCTGAAGAGCCGGCGGGCGTTGAGATTGCGCGGCGCCTCGCGCTGCTCCTCAAGGCTTTCCGAGCCCACCAGCTTCACGCCCAGCTCGCCCTTGCCGCGCCAGGCGACCTCGGCCTCGTAGAGCTCGCCGGTCTTGTAGAGCAGCAGCTTGAAGCGCTCCGGCAGCATCGGCAGGGTCGAGCGCACCCGCCCGCCGTGCTCGGAGGTCGAGCGGACCGCGCAGTCGACGACGAACTCCTCGTTCTCGCCGTAGATGATCTTGGCGGTCAGCAGGGCGGGGCTGCGGGGCTCGGCGCGGCGGTCGGCGGCGGCGGACATGGGCGGCGTCCTCTCTTCGGTATCCGGCGCCGGCACAGGCGGGCCGGCATGCGCGCGTCCCTGCAACCGGCGGGCCATCATCCAATGAGTGTCATCCCGGCCGTAGCGAAGCGAAGAGCCGGGACCCAGGGCGGCGCTCGGCGCTCGCAGCCCTGGGTCCCGGATCGTCCCTGCGGGCCGTCCGGGATGACACCGTATTTTGTTATGGGTTCTCTATCGAGCCGAGCTTGGAAGCCCGATCTCCTTCGAGAGCGCGGCCGCCGCCTCGGCCGGCGAAGCCTTGTCCTGATCGCGGTCGACGCTGAAGTTGGCGCGCTGCATGGCCGCCACGTCGATCCTGCCGATCAGCGGGCCCAACGCCTGCAGCAACCGTTCGTCCCCTGCCCGTTTCGGCGAGACCAGCACGACGGCGTCGTAGGGCGGGATGGCGCCCTTCGGGTCGGTGAGGATCACCAGCCTGTCGGCGGCGATCCGCCCGTCGCTGGAGAAGGCCGAGATCACATCCGCCTCGCCGCCGGCCAGGGCGCGGTACATGAAGGTGGGCTGGTAGGAGCGCTCGGCGCCGAAACGCAGGCCGTAGGCCTGCTCGACAGCCTTCCATTCCGGCCGCGACAGGAATTCGAGGTCAGAGCCCAGCGTCAGCCGTGGCGCCAAAGCGGCGAGGTCCGCGATGCTCTCGACGCCCAGCTCGCGGGCGCGCTCGCCGCGTATGGTGAGTGCGTAGGCGTTCTCGAAACCCAGTGAGCCCAGCACCACCACCCCGTCGCGCCGCTTCAGCTGGGCGGTCAGCTCGCGCAGCACGGCCTCGCGGCCGGGATTGTCCTGTCGGTTCAGGATGTTGGTCCAGAGTGTTCCCGAGTAGTCGACGTAGACGTCGATCTCGCCGGCGGCCAGGGCGCGATAGGCGACGGCCGAGCCGAGGCCGTCCTTGCGCTCCACTGCCGCGCCCGCCTCGCGCAGCCGCCCGCCCATCAGCTCCGCGAGGATGTACTGCTCGGAGAAGTTCTTGGCGCCGACCACATAGGCCGTCTGCCGTCCGAACCCGGCCAGCGGCGCGATCGCCGCCGCCACGCCGAGCACGAGGCCGATCAGGCCGATCGCGATGCGCCTGGCGTCCCGTCTGGCGGTTCCGGCCTCGATCAGGCCGAGCAGCTGGTCGGCGGCCAGGGCGAGGGCGGCGGAGGCGGCGCAGCCGAAGAGGACGAACACCCAGTTCTCGGTCTGCAGGCCGGAGAAGATGTAGTTGCCGAGGCTCGTCTGCCCGACCGGGGTCGAGAGGGTGGCTGCGCCGATGGTCCAGACCGCGGCGGTGCGCACGCCCGCCATGATCACCGGCGCCGCCAGCGGCAGCTCGACCTGGGTGAGGCGCTGGCGGGAGGTCATGCCCACGCCATTCGCCGCCTCGACGATGGCGGGGTCGACGCCGGTGATCCCGGCGACGCCGTTCCGGAGGATCGGCAGCATCGAATAGAGCGTCAGGGCGAGCAGCGACGGCAGGAAGCCGAGCGCGGAAAATCCCCGCCCGATCAGCGCCGCGGAGGCGGCGGCCAAGGCGAGCAACAGCGGGTAGAAGAGCGCCAGCAGCGCCAGGCTGGGAATGGTCTGGATCAGGCTGGCGAAGGCCATCAGCGGCCAGCGCAGCCGCCGGCTGCGGCTGGCGGCGATGGCCAGGGGCAGGCTGATGAGGATGCCGAGCAGCAGCGCGCTGGCGCTGAGCAG
>DASPLZ010000233.1:0-4018 GCA_035627295.1 Phenylobacterium sp.
TCTCGCCGCCACGCCCTGGGTGTCGAAGGGCGCGGAGCCCCTGTTCCGCGCCAAGCGCGGCGGGCCGCTGTCCCCGCGGCATGTGCAGGCGACCATGCAGAATCTGCGCGGCCGCCTCGGCCTGCCCGACAGCGCCACGCCTCACGCCCTGCGCCACTCTTTCGCCACCCACCTGCTCGGCGCCGGCGCGGACCTGCGGGCCATCCAGGAGCTGCTCGGCCACGCCTCGCTCTCGACGACCCAGCGCTACACCGGCGTCGATGCGGCGGGCCTGCTCAGCGCCTACGCGAAGGCGCATCCTCGCGCCTGACGGGCGGCGAGGCCCGAGGCGCCTCGACATCGCGCACCACGATCACCGGAACGTGGCACTGGCCGATGCGGCGATCGACCGCCAGCTCCATGCGGGCCGGCGGCAGTTCGGTGAGCTTCTGCGTCCGGCCCGGATCGGCGAAGACCTTGCGGACATTGGCGAGGCCGCACTCGACCTCGGTGGGCTTCAGGGGCAATCCCTGCGCCGGGGCGGCCGTCAGGGCGGCGGCGAGCCATGCGGCGATCATCATGGTCGATCTCCTTCCGCTTGGGCGGGGAGAATACCACGCTCAGTCGGGATCGACGATCTCCAGCCGCTCGACCCGCAGGCGCTTCACCGTCAGGTCTCCAACGCTCAGGCGGCCGACGCGCGCCCGCTTCACGGCCAGCGCGCCGATGGCGAGCGCGCCAAGGCTCGCCGCGCCGAGCAGCAGGGCGCCCAGCGCCCCGGCCCCGATGGCGACGGCGCCTGCGGTGGGAGCAGGCTTTGATGCGGAGGATTCGACAGAGGCGCTCATCTTCGCAGCGGACCGCAGCTGACGCCGTGATGCAAGCTCGGCTTGCGGGGAGAGGCCGTGCGTCCTTCGAGACGGCCTTCGGCCTCCTCAGGATGACGGCGTCAGCACCAACCTTTAGTCATGGTGAGGAGCGGCGAAGCCGCGTCTCGAACCACGCAGAGCCGGCCCGGCGCCTACCTTGGCCTGGCCTACGCCTCGCTCATCCGGAACCAGCCGCCGCCGGGCGCGTCGAGGTCGCCTTCGCCGACGACCTCGAACCCCTCGCGGCGGTAGAAGGCGATGGCGCGGGTGTTGAGCTTCTGGACCTTCAGCGACAGCGGCCCGTCGGCGGCCTTTCGCGTCTCGTCCAGCAGGGCGAGGCCCACGCCCCGGCCCCGCGCAGGCGCATCGATATAGAGCGAGTGCAGGAACCGGTCGGGCCGGTAGAGGCTTGCCAGGCCGACGATGCGCCCGTCCGCGAGCGCGACGCGGACCTCCTCATGCCGCGCGTCCTCGACGAAGGTCGCGGCCTGGATCGCCTCGGGCGCGATCCAGGTGAAGGTCTCGCGCGCCACCCGCTCGTAGAGCTCGGCGCAGGCGGCGATCTCGCCCGCCCGCGCCAGCCGGATCGTCAGGCTCAAGCCTGCATGGTCCAGCCTTCCACTCCCATGGCCGCCTGGCGCAGGGCCTCCGAGCGGGTCGGGTGCGGGTGGCAGGTGCGGGCGACGTCCTCGGAGGCCGCGCCGAACTCCATGGCCAGGCAGTATTCGGCGATCATGTCGCCGACGTTGGGGCCGATCATGTGGACGCCGAGGATCCTGTCGGTCCTGGCGTCGGCCAGCACCTTCACGAAGCCCTCGGCCTCGTGGTTGATCTTGGCCCGGCTGTTGGCGGTGAAGGGGAACTTGCCGGCCTTGTACTCCGCGCCCTCGGCCTTCAGCTCCTCCTCGGTCTTGCCGACCCAGGCGACCTCGGGGGCGGTGTAGACCACGCTCGGGATCACCCCATAGTTCACGTGCCCCGCCTTGCCGGCGATGATCTCGATGCAGGCCACCGCCTCGTCCTCGCCCTTGTGGGCCAGCATCGGGCCGGTGGTGACGTCGCCGATCACCCAGACGCCGGGGGCGGTGGTCTTGAAGTGGTCGTTGGCGATCACGCCCCGCTTGTCGGGCTCGATGCCGACGGTCTCCAGCCCGAGGCCCTGGGTGTAGGGCCGCCGGCCGATGGCGAGCAGCACATAATCGGCCTTCAGGGTCTCGGCCTCGCCGCCGGCCACCGGCTCGACGGTCAAGGTGACGTCCTTGGCCGAGGCCGTGGCGCCGGTCACCTTGGAGCCGAGCTTGAACGTCATCCCCTGCTTGGTCAGCGAACGCTGGAAGGTCTTGGCGGTCTCGGCGTCCATGCCCGGGGTGATGCGGTCGAGGAACTCCACCACCGTCACTTCCGCGCCGAGTCGCCGCCACACCGAACCGAGCTCCAGGCCGATGATCCCCGCGCCGATGACGATCAGGCTCTTGGGAACCTCCGGCAGCGAGAGCGCCCCGGTGGAATCGACGATGCGCTTCTGGTCGACCTCGACGCCCGGCAGCGGCGAGGGCTCCGATCCGGTGGCGATGACGATGTTCTTGGCCTGCAGGGTGGTCTCGGCGCCGTCCTCGCCCTTCACCACCACCTTGCCGGGCCCGTCGATGCGGCCCCAGCCCTTGATCCAGTCGACCTTGTTCTTCTTGAACAGGAACTCGACGCCCCTGGTGAGCGCATCCACGCTCTCCTGCTTCTGGGCCATCATCTGGGAGAGGTTGAGCTTGGCCTTGGCCTCGATGCCGAGCGTCGCGAACTCCTTGCCCGCCGCCTCGTAGAGCTCCGAGGCGTGCAACAGCGCCTTGGAGGGCATGCAGCCGACATTCAGGCAGGTGCCGCCGAGCACGCCGCGCCCCTCGACCACCGCGGCCTTCAGCCCCAGCTGCCCGGCCCGGATGCCGGCGTTGTAGCCGCCGGGCCCGCCCCCGATGATGACGACGTCGTATTCGGCCATGTCGAACTCCTAGGCGGGCGCAGGATCGACCCAGTCGACCACTTTCAACTTCGGGACGCGCTCGTATTCCGAAAGGTTATTGCTGACCACCGTCCAGCCACGCGCCATCGCCTGGCCGGCGATGATCAGGTCATAGCCGCCGATCGGCCGTCCTTGCAGGCGAAGCTCGCGCCGTAATTCCGCAGCGGCCAGGCCATCCTCTTGTTCGATCGGAACGATTTTCACATCGACCAGTAGCCGTTCGGCGCGCCGGAGATGCTCGTCTGGCCTGGGGCTGATCAGCGCCCCGTAGATCAGCTCGTGTGACGCCAGCGACGAAGCGACAATCTCGCCGCCCGCCCTGACCGCCTCGTCATACCGCTCGCGCACGCCGCGCCGGCTGTTGACGATGTCGATCATCGCATTGGTGTCGAGCGTATAGATCACTGATCGAACGTGAACTCGTCGATCATCGGCTGGCTGACATAAGGCATCGGCTCATCGACTTCGATGGCGTCGATGGCGGCCCAGAGCTCCGGCCCTCCTTGCCGCTTCGGTTCCAGGATCACCGCCTTGCCTTCGCGGCGCACTGTGACTTCTTCGCCTTCCAGCCGATAGGCTTTCGGCAACCGGACAGCCTGGCTGCCGCCATGGGTGAAGAGCTTGGCGCGCCCTTCGGGCGCCTCTGCGAAAGGGCGATCTCGATCCTTGAATCCAGGCACAGCCAGCTCCGTATCTATAGGGATAGATACTCTCTTAGGCCGACGATCACAACCCCGGCGCTACACCTCCAGCAGCAGCCGCTGCGGGTCCTCCAGGGCTTCCTTGACGTGCACCAGGAAGGTCACCGCGCCCTGGCCGTCGACCACGCGGTGGTCGTAGCTGAGCGCCAGGTACATCATCGGCCGGATGACGATCTGGCCGCCGACCACCATCGGCCGCTCCTGGATCTTGTGCATGCCGAGGATGCCCGACTGCGGGGCGTTCAGGATCGGCGTCGACATCAAGGAGCCGTAGACCCCGCCGTTGGAGATGGTGAAGGTGCCGCCCTGCAGGTCCTCCAGCGCGAGCTGGCCGTCGCGGGCCTTCCTGCCGAGCTCGCCGATCGCCTTCTCGATCTCGGCCAGGCTCATGGCGTCGGCGTCGCGCACCACCGGCACCACCAGGCCCTTGTCGGTGCCGACGGCCACGCCGATGT
>DASPLZ010000234.1:0-6940 GCA_035627295.1 Phenylobacterium sp.
GCGCTCGGCGGTGCGCCAGCTGCGGTGCGCGCGGTCGCGGGACATGGGATCAGGAACGCTCACGGCGCCGCTTGGCTCCTCCATCGCCGTTCGAGGCGACGCGCGGATCGGCCGTGCGTCCTTCGAGACGCCCGCTACGCGGGCTCCTCAGGATGACGAGGCCGGCAACAACCTTAGTCATGGTGAGGAGCGCGAAGCGCGTCTCGAACCACGCAAGGCTTCGCGGCGCCCCCTTAGGCCTCCCCGATCGCCGCGTCGTAGACGAGGTAGAGCCGCCCGCCCTCGCCCTCCAGCAGCTGGGCCACCGCGCCGCCGGCGTGGTCGCGCTCGGCGGCGTCGTCCAGCTCGTGGCCGAAGCCCTGCAGGTAGCGCGCGGCCAGCAGCTTCAGGGCCGGCTCGACGCTGAGCCGGCGGGCGAGGCGCCGCACGGCGGCCGGCGCCAGCTGGCGGGTCACCTCGCGCGCGCCCTCGGTCTCGGCGGCCTGCACCACCACGGCGATCTCGGCCACCTTGTCGGCCGGCAGCAGCGCCTGGATGTCGACGCCCAGCGACTGCAGCTCCTCGGCCAGCCGCCGGCGGGTGCGGGCGTCCTCGTCCTCGCCGTCCATGGACGAGAGCAGGTCGCCCCAGCTCCAGCCGTCCTCGCCTTCCTTGTCGTTGGCCACCCTGCCGCCGGCGCTCTCGAAGACGGTGGAGAACTCGGTGTCGGTGGCCGTCGGGGTGAGCTTCAGGCGCGGCCGCTCCGACTCCTGGGCGCCGCGCAGCGGGATGGGCGCCGGGGCGGCGGCCTCGGGCGGAGCGGCCGGCGGGGCCGGCGCGGCGAGGTCGTCCGCCGGGGGCGGGGCCATCGGCGGCGCCCGCCGCGGGGCCGCCCGCTCGGAGGGCAGGCTCAGGTTGTTGGCCGTCGCCCCGGCCACTACGCCCATCATCCGCACGGCCTCGGAGAGCATTTCGTAGTTGCGTCGCACCCGCTCCTGGAAGGCCGCGTCGATGGCCTGGGTCTCCTCGGCGGTGCGGCGGGCCGCGGTCATCAGGTCGTTCATGCTGGCGGCGACGGCGGCGCGCACCTCGGCGACCTGGGCCTGGGCCTGGCCGGGCATCCGCTCGGCCCGCTCGGCCATGTCGGCCATCAGCTTCTCGAGCTCCAGCAGCGTCTGCCGCGCCGAGGCGGCCCCGGCGTCCAGCTTGGCGGCGGTGCGCTGGCCGGCCTCCTCGACCATCTGGGTGGAGGCGGCGATCAGGTCGCGCGCCTCGCCCAGCCGCGCCTCGAACGCCTTGTTGGCGTTCTGCCCGGCCGCGAATGTGGCTTCCGACAGCTGGTCGACCTGCGCCCGGGCCTGCTCCAGCTGGGCGGCGAAGGCCTGGTTGGTGGAGTCGCTGGCGGCGGCGGCGGCGGCGCCCAGCTCCTGGATCTGCGCCCGCGCCCGCTCCAGCTGGGCGGCGAAGGCGGCGTCGGCGGTCTCGCCGGCCGCGGCGGTGGCCTCGCGCAGCTGCTCGACCTGGGCCCGCGCGGCTTCCGCATGGGCCTCGGCCGCGGCGCGGGCGGCTTCGGCGTGGGCGGCGGCGGCGGCCCGGGTCTCCTCGGAGGCCTGGCGCAGGGCCTCGATGGCCGCGCGGGTCTGGGCCTCCAGCTTCTCGCGCTCGGCGGCGGCGATCTCGGCGACGGCGTCCAGCGACTGGCCGGCGGCCTGGCCGAAGCCCTCGCTCTCGGCCCTGGCGGCGGCGGAGAGTTCGCGGAACTGCTCGGCCGCCTCGGCCACCAGCTGGCGCAGGGCGTCGGCGCCCTTGCCGGCGGCCTCGCCCATCTCGTCGGCGCCGATGCGGGCGTCGGCGATGAACTCGGCCAGCTTGGCGGTGTGGCTTTCGGTGCGCGCGGCCAGGGCCTCGTGGTCGCGCAGGAAGGCCTGGGCGGTGGTCGAGAGCGCCGCCCGCTGCTCGGCGAGCGCCAGCTCCACCTGCCCCATCTGGTCGGCGACGCCGGACCCGGCGCTTTCCAGCCGGCTGATCTGGCGGGTCAGGTCGTCGGCGGCGGCGCGGGCGGCCTCCTGCGCCTCGCCGGCCGCGGCGGTCAGGTCCGCGGCGCGGGCGGTGAGCATCGCCTGGGCCTCGCGCAGCTGGGTGTCGGCGAGGTCGGAGACGTCGGTGATGGTGCGGGTCTGCAGGCCGATGGCCTCGGTCACGGCGACCGCCTTGGCGTCCAGCACCTTGGAGAGCGCGGCCATCTCATCGCGCTCGCGACCGAAGGTCTGGGTCAGCTCGCTGGCGCGCCGCGCGGTTTCGCCGGCCGTGCCCATCAGAGCCTGGGTCTCCTCGGCCAGCACCTGCTGCAGGCGCTTTAAGTCCGCCTGCGCCCGCTCGGCGGCCTTGGAGGCCTCGGCGATCTGATCGCGCACCTGGTCGACGACCGAGGCGGCGCTCGCCCCGGCCAGGGCCGCGGGCTCCAGCATCTGGCCGGCGAGGCCGCGCATGCGCCGCACCTCGGCGTTCAGGGCCTGGCTCTGGCGCACCAGCACCGCGGCGATCCAGACCAGCGCGATCGGGCCGACGGCCAGCAGCGCGAAGACGACCAGGCCGAAGAGATCGTCCGTCAGCGGCGCGATCCCGCGCCGGTAGCCCACCGCATAGGCCAGCGGCGCCAGCGCCCAGAGCGCCGAGGCGATGAAGGCCACAAGCCAGACCGGCCAGCCCTTGCCCGCTTCGGCCGGCTGGGTGGGCAGGGCGGCCCAGGCCGGATCGGGGGCCGGCGGTTCGGGCTTCGGCTCGACCACCGCCAGCTGCGGCGGCTCGGGCGCATTGGCCGGCTTGGGATCGGCCTTGTCGGCGTTGGCGCCGAAGTCGACCGGCGAGGGAGGCCTGTTCCTGGATTTCATACGCTTATCGCCCGCACTCGCGGCGCCTTGCGCCACACCCACACGTTCTCGTTCCGAGACAGTGACCCAACGGGCCTGATCAGGCAATGCGACGCGGCGCGCGGTCAGGCCGGAGCGTCAGGCGCGGGTCGGCTTGGGCGGGCCTTCGATGGGCTGGACGGGCGCGGCTATGGAGGTCTTGGCCTTCGGCGCGGGGGCGGTGCGGTTCACCGTCCGCTCGGGCGCGGGACGCTCCACCTTCGGGGGTTCCAGGGTGACCCCGAAGTGCGAGAACGCTGCGGTGGAGGAGGAGACCACCACGGCTGCAACGATGTCGCTCAGGGTTTGCACCGGACACAGCTCCCGATTCCGATAGCTCCGTTATCCGTCAGAGCGAGCTTCGCCGCAACGCAGGTAACATGAATTATCCGTCATGTGGCCTGGGGCGCACACCGGGAATTGAGTCTGGATTGCGACGCAAATGAGGCGGGACCGTCACAGGTCGTAACGCTCCGCGGGGCCGACGGCGGTCCGCGCGGGTGGCGTTGCGAGTTTCCAGGCGGCGGACGCCGCGCCATTCTGATTGCACTTTGAAATCAGATATGCAATTGAGCCGCCCGTCAGTCCAGCGGGGATCACGGCATGATCACGGTATTCGGCGGCTCGACATCACGATCGTTCAGGGTCGTCTGGCTGCTGGAGGAAATGGGCCTGGCCTGCCGCATCCGCCCGGTGAACATGCTGGCGGACGAGCCGGACGCCGGCCTTATGGCGGTCAACCCGGCCTACTACATCCCGGTGCTGCAGGACGGCGACGTCACCATGGTCGAGTCGATCGCGATCATGGAGTACCTGATGGCCCGCTACGGGCCGACGCCGCTGGCGCCCGCGGCGAACGATCGGGCCTTCCCCGACTACCAGCAGTTCCTGCACCTCGGCGAAGCGGGTCTGGCCACCCTGATGATGCCGGTGATCGTCAGCGGCTTCCTGGCGCCCGAGCCTGAGCGGAACAACTGGGCCGCCCGCTGGGCGCTGGAGTGCGTCGAGAACCGCATGAAGCTGGTGCGTCGTCAGCTGGCGCGCGCGCCCTACATGGCCGGCGATAGCTTCACGGCGGCCGACATCTCGGTGGCCTATGCGCTGGAGCTCAGCCAGAAGACCGGCATCGGGGTCGAACTGGGCGAGGCCGAGCAGGCCTACCTCGCCCGCACCTCCGGCCGGCCCGCCTACCGGCGCGCGCTGGATAAGTCGGAAGCGGCGATGGAGACGGCCTAAGGCGTCCTTGCGGCGAACCGCGCGGCCCGATCGGCGTTTGCAGCCGGTCAGAGGACCCGGAGAGCCATGCAGACCCTGTCGCCCAAGGACTTCAACAACCCCGCCATCCTGCTGGCGGGCGACGTCGACTACGCCATGTACGCCGCCTTCCGCGACCAGCTGAACGCCGCGCCCGCGTCCGGCCTGGTCGTGGTCGAGCTCTCCACCCTGGGCGGCGACCCCGAGGTCGCCCGCATGATGGGCGAGGACGTGCGGTTCCACAGCGACCTGGAGCCGGAGCGCAGGTTCGTCTTCCTCGGCAAGGCGGCGATCTATTCGGCGGGCGCGACCTTCATGAGCTTCTTCGCCGCCGAGAACCGCTACCTGACCCGCGGCACGCGCCTGATGATCCATGAGCGCAAGCTGGAGAAGGACCTGAAGATCACCGGCCCGCTCAGCACCAGCCTGGCGCCGGTGAAAGCTCTGCTGCACGAGCTGGAGCACTCCATCGCCATCCAGAACGAAGGCTTCGAGAACCTCATCCGCGGCTCCTCGGTGACCATGGAAGAGGTGCTGCTGCGCGCCCCGGCCAACTGGTACCTGGAGGCCGAGGAGGCGCGCGCCAGGGGCCTGATCAGCGGCGTGATCTGATGTCGCCGATCGGCGGGAACCGCGTGCGTTCTCAGGCCTTTAGCGAGCATGACGCCAGCCGCCGAACTTCGCCAGGACGCCGAGGCCTCCCGCCGACGCGCCGCGGAACATTCCTCCATCGCCATGAGCGAGGCGTTGAGGGCCCTGGCCTCGGAATATGACCGCGACGCCGCCCGGCTGGAGGCCATCGAGCGCATCGACGCGGCGCGCGAGCGCTGGATGCTGGGCCTCACCGAACGCACCGCCCCGCCGCGCTGGGCCAGCCGCCCTCGCACCTGACGCACGCGGCGCTTGCGCCGCCCGCGCCCCTCCCCTAGATGACGCGCAAAGGGCCGGTCCGCGCGCCGCAGCAATGCGGCGGGCGGATTTTTCGTATGGTTGCGATTTGTCCCTTGCCCTGACCCTTCCCGCCGCGCCGCCGGAGCTCGCCCCCGTGACGCTGACCCACCTGCAGCGCCTGGAGGCCGAGAGCATCCAGATCCTGCGCGAGGTGGTCGCCGAGTGCGACAACCCGGTGATGCTCTATTCCATCGGCAAGGACTCGGCGGTGATGCTGCACCTGGCCGTGAAGGCCTTCTATCCGGCCAAGCCGCCGTTCCCGCTGCTGCACGTCGACACCACCTGGAAGTTTCGGGCGATGTACGAGATGCGCGAGCGGATGGCCGCCGAGCTCGGCTTCGACCTCCTCGTCCACCAGAACCCCGACGCCCTCGCCGCCGGCATCAACCCCTTCACCCACGGCTCGGCGGTCCACACCGACATCTGGAAGACGGAGGGGCTGAAGCAGGCGCTGAACAAGTACGGCTTCGACGCGGCCTTCGGCGGCGGCCGGCGCGATGAGGAGAAGTCCCGCGCCAAGGAGCGCGTCCTCTCCTTCCGCACGCCCGAGCACCGCTGGGACCCCAAGAACCAGCGCCCCGAGCTCTGGCGGCTCTACAACACCCGGAAGAAGCCCGGCGAGAGCTTCCGCGCCTTCCCGATCTCCAACTGGACCGAGCTGGACATCTGGCAATACATCCACCTGGAGAAGATCCCCATCGTCCCGCTCTACTTCTCCGAACTGCGGCCGGTGGTGGAGCGCGACGGCGCGCTGATCATGGTCGACGACGAGCGCATGCCGCTCCTCCCCGGCGAGACGCCGCAGATGAAGTCGGTCCGCTTCCGCACCCTCGGCTGCTACCCGCTGACCGGCGCGGTCGAGAGCACGGCGGCCACCCTGCCCGAGATCATCCAGGAAATGCTGCTCACCACCACGTCGGAGCGCCAGGGCCGGGTCATCGACCACGACCAGTCGGCGAGCATGGAGAAGAAGAAGCAGGAGGGGTACTTCTGATGCGCTCCACACTCCTCTCTCCCTCCCCCTCGTGGGGAGGGTGGACCGCGAAGCGGGACGGGTGGGGGCCGCGCGGCGCCTCGGCTGTCCCTCGGACTCAGCAGTCCCCCGCCCGACCGGCGCTTCGCGCCGCCCACCCTCCCCACAAGGGGGAGGGAAAGTAGAGTCATGGCCCACCAGTCCGCCCTCATCGCCGAGGATATCGACGCCTACCTCGAGGCCCACGAGCACAAGTCGCTGCTGCGCTTCCTCACCTGCGGCAGCGTCGACGACGGCAAGTCGACCCTGATCGGGCGGCTGCTCTACGACTCCAAGATGATCTTCGAGGACCAGCTGGCCGCCCTTGAGGCCGACTCGCGCCGCGTCGGCACCCAAGGCGGCGAGATCGACTTCGCCCTGCTGGTCGACGGCCTCGCCGCCGAGCGCGAGCAGGGCATCACTATCGACGTCGCCTACCGCTTCTTCTCCACCGACAAGCGCAAGTTCATCGTCGCCGACACCCCCGGCCACGAGCAGTACACCCGCAACATGGTGACCGGCGCCTCCACCGCCGACGCCGCCGTCATCCTGATCGACGCGCGAAAGGGCGTGCTCACCCAGACGCGCCGCCACTCCTACCTCGTCCACCTGCTCGGCATCCGCCACGTCGTCCTGGCGATCAACAAGATGGACCTGGTCGGCTGGGACCGCGCGACCTACGAGGCCATCCTCGCCGACTACGCCGCCTTCGCCCGCGAGCTGGGCCTTTCGGACTACACCCCCATCCCGATGTCCGCCCTGCGCGGCGACAACATCACCGGCCCCACCGACCACGCCCCCTGGTATTCCGGCCCCAGCCTGATGCAGTGGCTGG
>DASPLZ010000235.1:0-7786 GCA_035627295.1 Phenylobacterium sp.
GCGCCGGCAGCTCGTAGAGCGGCCGCTGGTCCAGCGCATAGGTGTTGACCATGTAGCCGCCGGCCACCCCCTGCTCCGGGCTCCCCTGGAAGTAGCGGCCGGTGGTGTAGGTGGCTTCGATCTCGGCCGGCACGGGGCGAACGCCATACGGCAGCCGCGGCAGCGTGCCGAACCAGCCGGGCAGCTGGTCGTCGATGCGCTTGGCGATCTCGGAGGCCTTCTCCAGCAGCTCCTGGCGGCTCTTGGCGTAGAAGCGCGGGTCGGTGCGCAGCATGGCGAGGAAGGCCGGGAAGTCGCCCGCAAAGCCGGTCTCGGCCATCACCGCGTCCATCTCGGCGCGGATGCGGGCGACCTCCTTCTGGCCGAGGGCGTGGACCTCGTCGGGCGACAGGTCCGTGGTGGTGTGCCGCTTCACCAGCCAGCGGTAATAGGCCTCGCCGTTCGGCAGGCTGCGGGCGGCCAGCGATTTGCGGGCGGCGGGCAGGTACTCGGTCTCCAGGAAGCGCACGAACTCGCGCTGGGCCGGGCGCACCTGTTCGGCGATCACCTTCTGCGCCTCGGCGCGGAAAGCCGCCTGCTCGGCGGCGGGGATGCCCAGGCCCATGGTCTCGAAGGGCGCCATCAATGGGTCGTCCGCGATGGGCGTCTCCACCGCCTTGCGGGCCTGGGTGAGGATCTGCTCGGCGGTCGGCCGCGGCTGGGTGAAGCCGTCCCGCACGCCCCGGCGGGCGTTGGCGAGATTGTCGGCGTAGTAGCCGGGCAGCTTCCTCAGGCGGGCGGTCCAGGCGCGGGCGTCGGCCGGCCGGTCCAGCCGGGTCCGGCCGGCCATGTAGTTGATCGTGTAGTGGAAGCCGCCATCAGAGGAGAACGGCATGCGGGCCTCGTCGAAGGCCAGCACCTGCAACCGCTCGTCCACCAGGTGCAGCAGCATGGCGCGGTTCAGCCGGCCTTCGTCGTCGAGGCCGGCCGGCGGGATGGCCTCGAGCCGCGCCTGGATGTCCTTCAGCCAGGCCGCTCGCGCCGCGTCGGCCTTCGGCGTCACGTCCGGCAGCATCGACTTGGCGGCCTCATCGCCCTCGTTGGCGGCTTCGTAGGGGTCGTCCTGCCGCGACCATGCCTCGTAGGTCGCGATGATCTGGGCCAGGTCGTCGGCGGGCGCGGCGAAGGCCGGGGCGGCGACGGTGAGGGCGATAAGGGCGGCGAAGAGCTTCAGCATGGCGGCAAGCTGCCCCGGCTCTCGGCCGGCCACAAGCGGGCGCTTGCCGACGACGCCGACGCGGCCCCATTGTCGCCCTCAGGGGGACCATCCATGAGCTTCATCACCCGCCGCCGGCCGATCGACGCGCACCGGGCGGAGGCCACGCGGCTGACGCCGACCCTCGGCTGGGCGAGGCTCACCGCGCTCGGCGTCGGGGCCATCATCGGCACGGGCATCTACACCCTGACCGGCATCGGCGCGGGGCTGGCCGGCCCGGCGGTGATCGTCTCCTTCCTGATCGCCGGCGCGGTCTGCGCCTGCGCGGCGCTCGCCTATGCGGAGATGGCCACCCTGATGCCGGCCGCCGGCAGCGCCTACACCTACAGCTATTCGGTGATGGGCGAGCTGGTCGCCTGGGTGGTCGGCTGGAGCCTGATCCTTGAATACACCGTGGTCTGCAGCGCGGTCTCCGTGGGCTGGGCGGCCTATGCGTCCGGCGTGATCCAGGCCAACGGCTGGCCGATCCCGGCGGAGCTGCTCGCCGGCCCCGGCGCGGGCGGGCTGGTCAACTTGCCAGCGGTGCTGATCGCTCTGGCGGTCACCACCATGCTCACCGCCGGCACGCGCGAGAGCGCCAGCGTCAATTTCGTGCTGGTGATCGTCAAGGTGGCCGCCCTGGCGGCCTTCGTGGCCATCGCCCTGCCGGCGTTCGACGCCTCGAACTTCCAGCCCTTCGCCCCCTTTGGCTTCGGCGCCGAGACCGGGGCCGACGGCGCCCGGCGGGGGGTGATGGCCGCCGCGGCCCTGATCTTCTTCGCCTTCTACGGTTTCGACGCCATCTCCACCGCCGCCGAGGAGGCCAAGCGGCCCGAGCGGGACCTGACCGTCGCCATCGTCGGCTCCATGCTGATCTGCACCCTGATCTACATGCTGGTCGCCGCCGCCTCGCTGGGCGCCTCGCCGTTCACCGTCTTCTCGACCTCGGAGGAGCCGCTGGCCTTCATCCTGCGCGAGCTGAACCAGCCCTTCGCGGCCACCCTGATCGCCGGCGCGGCGATCATCGCCCTGCCGACGGTGATCATGGTCTTCATGTACGGCCAGAGCCGCATCTTCTTCGCCATGTCCCGCGACGGCCTCCTGCCGCGGGGCCTGATGAAGGTCGGCGCGCGGGGCGTGCCGGTGCGGGTGACGGTGCTGACCGGGGTGATCGCCGCGGCCATCGCCGGCTTCATGCCGCTGAAGGACATCGCCGAACTGGCCAACGCAGGAACGCTGGCGGCCTTCGTGGCGACGGCGCTGGCGATGATGATCCTGCGCCGCCAGGCCCCGGGGCTGGAACGCCCCTTCGCCTGCCCGTGGCCGTGGGTGGTGGGGCCGCTGGCGGTGGCGGGCTGCCTCTACCTCTTCGCCAGCCTGCCGGCGGCGACCCAGGTGCGGTTCGCGATCTGGAACGCCGTCGGGGTGCTGGTCTACCTCGCCTACGGGCGCGTGAAGAGCCGGCTGGCCACGCCCTCTCCCTGAGGGAGAGGGACACCCGACGGCGAAGCCGGCGGGAGGGTGAGGGGCTCAGGCCTCTCCGGAGAGAGCGCAGGCCCTCATCCTCGCCGGCGCCTTCGGCGCGTCTTTCCTTCTCCCGCACGGGAGAAGGAGGGGTCAGCTGATCGGCAGGTCGAGGTTCTCGGCGGTGGCCAGCGCCTGCAGGTAGCGGCCGTATTCGCTCGACCCCTGCGCCTTGCCCAGCGCCGCCAGCTGTGCGCGGTCGATCCAGCCGCGGCGGAAGGCGATCTCTTCCAGGCAGCCGATCCTGAGGCCCTGGCGCTGCTCGATGGTGCGGACCAGCTCGCCGGCCTGGATCAGGCTGTCGTGGGTGCCGGTGTCCAGCCAGGCGAAGCCGCGGCCGAGCAGCTGCACATGCAGCTCGCCGGCGTCGAGATAGAGCTGGTTGAGCGCGGTGATCTCCAGCTCGCCGCGCGGCGAGGGGCGCAACTGGCGGGCCAGTTCGCTCGCCCGCCCGTCGTAGAAATAGAGCCCGGTCACCGCATAGGGGGATTTCGGCTGCAGCGGCTTTTCCTCGATGCCGAGCACCTTGCCGCCCTCGCCGATCTCCACCACGCCGTAGCGCCGCGCGTCGCGGACGGCGTAGCCGAACACCGTCGCACCGGTGGTCTGGGCGTCCGCCTGCTGCAGCAGGCCGGTGAAGCCCTGGCCGAAGAAGATGTTGTCGCCCAGCACCATCACGCTGGGCTCGCCCGCGACGAACTCTTCGCCGAGGATATAGGCCTGCGCCAGGCCGTCGGGGCTCGGCTGGACGATGTAGCTGATGCTCATGCCGAGCTGGCCGCCGTCGCCGAGCAGGCGCTGGAACGCGGCCTGGTCCTCCGGCGTGGTGATGAGCAGCACCTCGCGCACGCCCGCCAGCATCAGCACCGACAGCGGATAGTAGATCATCGGCTTGTCGTAGACCGGCAGCAGCTGCTTGGAGACCGCCACGGTCAGCGGGTGGAGCCGCGTGCCGGCACCGCCGGCCAGGACGATGCCCTTCCTCACGCCGCCGTCTCCCGCAGGTCGGCCATGACCTCCGCCAGCGCCTCGCGCCACGGGCGGGGCGAAACGCCGAACACCGCCTCCAGCCGCGCGCAGTCCAGTTCGGCGTTCACCGGCCGTGCGGCGATGGCGTTGAAGGCGGCGGTGGTGGTGGGGACCAGTTCCGGCGCCGGGCCGCCGGCGATTCCGAAGATGGCGCGGGCCATCTCCAGCCGGGTCGCTGCGCCGGCGTTGGCGAAGTGGGTCACGCCCCAGGCCTCGTCGCCCTCGCGCGCATCCACCCAGCGCGGGGCTGCGGCGAGCAGGAAGCGGGCGAGGTCGGCGCTGGCGGTCGGCCGGGCGTGCTGGTCGGCGACCACCTGCACCTGCGGGCGACCCTTGAGGCCGAGCATGATCTGCAGGAAGTTGCGCCCCAAGGCCGAGAACAGCCAGGAGGTCCGCACGACGGCGCTGCGCGGCGCGCGCTCCAGGACGGCGACCTCGCCGGCCAGCTTGGAGGCGCCGTAGACGCTGATCGGATGGGCCGGGTCGGCTTCCTGGTAGGGGCCGTCCTTCTCACCGTCGAAGACGCTGTCAGTGGAGACGTGGATCAGCGGCAGGCCGCGCTCGGCGCAGGCCTGCGCCATGAAGCCGGGCGCCGCGCCGTTCACCGCGAAGGCCGCCGTCTGGCGGCTCTCGGCGCCGTCGACATCGCTGAAGGCGGTGGCGTTGAGCACCAGGTCCGCGTCCGTGGCCGCTATGGCGCCCAGCACCGCGTCGCGGTCGGTGACGTCCGCCTCGGCGCGCGACAGGGCCTGCACGCTCACCTGCGCGGTCGGCGCGGCGCGGATCACCTCGCGCGCCAGCTGGCCGGTGGCGCCGAACTGCAGGATCTTCAGCGTCATGAACGGATGAGGCCGAGCCGCTCGCTGGTGTGGCCGCGCTCACGCAGGGAGCGCCACCAGTCCTGGTGCTCGACGTACCAGCGCACGACCTCCTCGAGGCCGGCGTCCAGCTCCACCTTCGGCGCCCAGCCGAGCTCGCGGCGGATCTTCGAGGCGTCGATGGCGTAGCGCCAGTCGTGGCCGGGCCGGTCCTCCACGAAGGTGATGTTGTCGGCGTAGGGATGGTTGGCCGGGGCGATGCGGTCGAGGTGCGCGCAGAGGGTCTTCACCAGGTCGATGTTGCGCCGCGTGCCCTCGCCGCCGATCAGGTAGGTCTCGCCGAGCCGGCCCTTGTCCAGCACCGTCAGGATGGCGTCGGCGTGGTCGTTCACGTGCAGCCAGTCGCGCACCTGCTGGCCCTGGCCGTAGACCGGGATCGAGCGGCCCTCCAGGGCGCGGGAGACCACGGTGGGGATCAGCTTCTCGGGAAACTGGAAGGGCCCGTAGTTGTTGGCGCAGTTGGTGATCGCCACCGGCAGGCCGAAGGTGCGGCCCCAGGCGCGCACCAGGTGGTCGGCGGCCGCCTTGCTGGCGGAATAGGGCGAGCTGGGATCGTAGGGACTGTGCTCGTCGAAGGCGCCCTCCTCGCCGAGCGCGCCGAACACCTCGTCGGTGGAGACGTGGACGAAACGGAAGCGCGCCTTGCGCTCGCCCGCCAGTCCCGACCAGTAGGCCCGCGCCGCCTCCAGCAGCACCGAGGTGCCGACGATGTTGCTCTGCACGAAGAGCAGGGGGTTCTCGATGGCCCGGTCGTTGTGGGTCTCGGCGGCGACGTGGACGATGGCGTCCGGCTGGTGGCGCTCGACGATGGCGGCCATCGCCTCGCCGTCGCAGATGTCGGCCTGCTCGAAGGCGTAGCCGGGGCCCCCGGCCGCCTCGGCCACATTGTCGAGATTGGCCGCATAGGTCAGGACGTCGACGTTGACCACCTGGTGGCCCAGGCCGATCGCGCGCCGCACCACGGCCGAACCGATGAAACCGGCCCCGCCGGTGATCAGAAGCTTCATGCGCCTCTAATAGGCGATCGCGCCGCGCATTCCATCCCCGGAACCTGCGCCGTGCGGGTTGAGCCGGTCCCGCACCGCCCGTTAGAAGGTCGGGTACAGCGCTCTTGGGGAATGCCCTTGTCTTCCGCCGCCGACGCCGAGCCCGCGCCCGCCAAACGCGGGCCGCCCGTTCCGCACGGCGCGCGGGACCTGACGACCGGGCCGATCGGCTGGACGTTGATCACCTATTCCCTGCCGGTGCTGGGCACCAACGTCCTGCAGAGCTTGAACGGCTCGGCCAACGCCTTCTGGGTCAGCCATTCGCTGGGCCCTGAGGCGCTGGCGGCGACCTCCAACGCCAACCTCGTCATGTTCCTCTTGCTGGGCGCGGGCTTCGGCCTCTCGATGGCGGCCAACATCCTGATCTCGCAGGCGGCGGGGGCGAAGGACTACGACCTCGTCAAGCGCATCGTCGGCACCAGCGCGATCTTCTACCTCGTTCTCTCCACCGCCATCGCCGTGGCCGGGTTCTTCGGCACCTCGACCATTCTCGACTGGGTGCAGGCGCCGCCGGACGTGCGCGAGCCGGCCATCGCCTACCTGCAGGTGGTCTTCCTGGCGATCCCGGCGATGTACTTCATCAATGTGCTGATGATGGCCCAGCGGGGCATCGGCGATTCGCGCACGCCGTTCTGGTTCTCGGTCTTCGCCATAGGCCTCGACATCGGGCTGAACCCGGTGCTGATCCTGGGGTTGGGGCCGGCGCCGCAGATGGGGATCGCCGGCTCGTCCACCGCCATGCTGATCAGCCAGGTAGCGGCGCTGATCGCCATGGTCGCCTGGCTCTACTTCAAGCGCAGCATCCTGGTGCTGCGGCCCGAGGAACGGGGCCTCTTGAAGCCCGACCTCAGCGTCGTCCGCACCCTGGTGGTCAAGGGCGTGCCGATGGCGTTGCAGATGTTCGTGCTGTCGGGCGCGGCGCTGGTGATGATGGGCTTCGTCAACCACTACGGCTCGGACACCGCGGCGGCCTATGGCGCGGCTTCGCAGATCTGGGCCTATGTGCAGATGCCGGCGATGGCGGTGGGGGCCTCGGTCTCCTCGATGGCGGGGCAGTACGTCGGCGCCGGCAAGATGGACCGGCTGAACCGCGTGGCCCTGGTCGGGGTCGGCGTGGCGGTTGGGATGACGCTCATCACCGTCGCCTCCGGCTATATCTTCGCCCGGCCGATCCTCTCGATCTTCCTGCCGGCCGGCAGCGAGGCGCTGGACATCGCCGTCCACCTGAACAAGCCCATCCTATGGGGCTTCGTCCTCTTCAGCGCCACCTTCGCCATGACCGGCATCGTGCGGGCCACCGGCGCCGTCACCCCGCCGCTGATCATCCTGGCGTTCTCGCTCTGGGGCGTGCGGGCGCCTTTCGCCTGGCTGCTGCAGCCCCACATCGGCGCCGACGCCATCTGGTGGAGCTTCCCGGCGGGCAGCGTCGTCTCCCTGGTGCTGGGCGGGCTCTACTGGCGCTTCGGGAACTGGCGAAACCAGCGGCTTCTCGACACCATCCCCCCGGGGGTCGCCCCGGACGCCGGCATGGGCACGCCCGCGGTGGCCGACGAGGACCCGCTGCCGGCCGCTACGGCTCCGTCAGCGCGGCATAGACCAGCGTCCTGAGCTGGCGGCGGATCGGGTAGGCGCTCGAGGGCAGGAGCTGGGTCATGAAGACCACCGTGACCTCCTCGACCGGATCGACCCAGAAGGCTGTCGAGGCCGCGCCGCCCCAGTAGTACTCGCCGGGGCTGGAGGGCAGCATCGCCTTCACCGGGTCGAAGGTCACCGCAAAGCCGAGGCCGAAGCCGACGCCGGCGTTGGTGCTCTCGCTGAACAGCGAGCGGGAGAGCTCGGTGAGGTCCTGGCCGTCCGGCAGGTGGTTGGAGGTCATCAGCCGGATCGTCGAGGGCGAAAGGAACCGACGCCCGTTCGCCTGGCCGCCGGCGAGCAGCATGTTGGCGAACTTCATGTAGTCGGCGGCCGTGGAGACGAGCCCGCCGCCGCCGGAATAGAACACCGGCGGCTTCAGGTAGGGGCTGGTCTCGGGGTCGTCCTGCAGCGAGAGCTTCTGCGAGGGCGTGGCGTCGTAG
>DASPLZ010000236.1:0-4739 GCA_035627295.1 Phenylobacterium sp.
GGCTATTTCAACGCCTATCAGGCCATCGCCGACCTGCCGAAGCTCGACGCGGTGCTGCACCTGGGCGACTACATCTACGAGTACGGCGGCGACAAATCCTACGGCATGGATTCCCCGGTGGCCGCCGCCCGGCGGCACGACCCCGACCACGAGATCGTCACCCTCGCCGACTACCGGCGGCGGCACGCGCAGTACAAGTCCGACCCCCAGCTGCAGGCGGCCCACGCCCGCGCGCCGTGGATCGTGGTCTGGGACGACCACGAGACCACCAACGACAGCTTCGCCCTCGGCGCCCAGAACCATCAGCCCGAGGAGGGCGACTGGGCCGGGCGCAAGGCGGTGGCGCTGAAGGCTTATTTCGAGTGGATGCCGATCCGCGAGCCGCGGCCGGGCCAGGGCATGGCCGAGGCGGCCAACCGCAGCTTCCACTTCGGCGATGTCGCCAGCCTGATCATGCTGGAGACGCGGCTGGCGGCGCGGGACCAGCAGCTGAACTACGCCGACCTCGGCGAAGCGCCGACCGCCGAGGCCGTCGAGGCCTTCCGGGCGCGGATGAACGATCCGGGCCGCAAGATGATGAGCGCCGCGCAGGAGGCCTGGGTCGGCGAGGAATTGGCCGCTTCGGTGAAGGCCGGGCGAACCTGGCAGGTGCTGGGCAACCAGGTGGTGATGGCGCGCACGGCCGTACCGTCGCCCTCGGGGATCGATCCCGAGGCGCGCCAGAAGGTGGAGCAGGTGGCCGGCCGCCTCGACCGCATGGAGCGGCTCTCCAAGCTCGGCCTGCCCTATGGCCTGGACATGTGGGACGGCTACGGCGCCGCCCGCGACCGGCTCTATGGGCTGATGAAGGCGGCCGGGGCGCATGGCGTGGTGGTGTCGGGCGACAGCCACGCCTTCTGGGTCAATGAGCTGTGGGACGCCCCCGAGGGGGGCAAGCGCGTGGCCGCCGAGTTCGGCGCCACGGGGATCACCAGCCCCGGCGCCGGAGACGCCCTGAAGGGGATTCCGATCGGCCGGCTCTACGCCGAACGCAACCGCGAGGTCGTGTTCAGCGACCAGGCGGCCAAGGGCTTCGTGCTCCTGACGCTCACCAGTAAGGAGGCGAAGGCCGAGCTGGTGGCGGTCTCCACCATCCACGCGCCGCAATTCGAGACCTCGGTGCTGAAGGCCTTCGCTACCCGTCCTGCCTCCGGCGGAGGGGTGGAAGAGGTGCGGGAGGTCTGACCACCGCCCTCCGTCGAGTTCTCCGCCCGTCAGAGGCTGCCTGGGCGCCGCGGAGAGGCATTTGCGTGGTTCGAGACGCGCTGCGCGCTCCTCACCATGACTAAGCTGGGTTCGTCATCCTGAGGAGCCCGCGAGGCGGGCGTCTCGAAGGACGCACGGAATCTCGGCGCGGCGCAGCTTTGCGGCTAAACAGGCCCTGATGAGTCTTATCGAGACCTGGCGCGCCCGCGCCGCCCGCCGGCTCGCGCCCTTCGCCGTCAGCCCCGAGCTGGTGAGCCTGGCGGCGGTGGTTGTGGCCTTCGCCGGCGTGGTGTTCGCCAAAAACCTCTTCTACGACGCCGACACCTACTGGCACATCGCGGCGGGGAACTGGATTCTCGACCACCGCGCCGTGCCGGCGGTGGACCCCTTCTCCTACACCTTCAAAGACCGTGAGTGGCACGCCCACGAGTGGCTTTCCGAGGTCTTCATGGCCTGGGCGTTCCGCTATGGCGGCTGGGCGGGGGTGGCGGTGCTGATGGCCGCCGCCGGCGGTCTGGCGACCTGGATCTTCGCCCAGACCCTGGCGCGCTGGCTGTGGGTGATCCCAAGGGCGGCGATCCTCGGCCTGGTGCTGGCCTCGGTGAACACGCGCCTCTTCGCCCGGCCGCACATCCTGTCGCTGCCGCTGGCGGTCGCCTGGACGGCCGGCCTGCTGGTCGCGCGCGACAGGAACCGGCGGCCGTCCTTCTGGCTGCTGCCGGTGATGGTGGTCTGGGCCAATATGCACGGCGGCTATTTCATCGGCCTCCTGATGATCGGCCCGCTGGCGCTGGAGGCCCTGCTCGCGGCCCGGAGCTGGGACGCGCGGCGCAAGGTGGTGATCGACTGGGGCCTCTTCGGCCTGCTCGCCCTTTGCGCGGCGCTGGTGACGCCGCTGGGCATCGACGGGCTGCTCTTCCCCCTCCAGGTGCAGGGCATGGAGACCCTGCGCGGCATCCGCGAGTGGCTGCCGGCCGACTTCACGCGGGTGACGACACTGGAGGCGGCGCTCCTGGTCTCGCTGTTCTTCCTCTTGTCGCGGGGAACCAAGGTTCCGATGCTGCGGCTCGCCATGGTGCTGGCCTTCCTGCACCTGGCGCTGGCGCACCGGCGCCACGAGCTCCTCCTGATGACCACCGCGCCGCTGCTCTTGGCCCCCGCCTTCGCGGCCGCCCTGCAGCCTGGCCGGCAAGGCGACCTGGCGTCCGGGCGCACGCGCGGCCTCTGGCTCGGCCGGGCGGCGGCGCTGGCGGCGGTGCTGGGGATCGCGATCCCGCGCCTCTCGGAGCCGATCGTCCGCCGCGACGCGGTCTCCGCGCCGATCACCGCCATGTCGAAGGTGCCGGCGGAGCTGCGCAGCCAGCCGGTGTTCAACCACTACGACTTCGGCGGCTATCTGATCTTCAAGGGCGTGCCGACCTTCATCGACGGGCGCGCCGACCTCTATGGCGACGAGTGGATGCGCCGCTACTTCCGCATCATGCGCGGCGAGCCGAAGGCCGTGGACGACCTGCTGGCCAAGGAGAAGCCCGTCTGGATGATCATTCGCAGCCGCGACGCCCTGGCCCGCGTCATGAAGGACCGCCCCGGCTGGCGCACCCTGCACGCCGATCAGTGGGCGGTGGTGCTGGTGAATGTCGACGCCCTGGCGCTCGCTCAGGGGCGTTCGATCAGCGCCTCGCCTTCGACGACGCGGTAGAAGCAGGACCTGAAGCCTGTGTGGCAGGCGCCGCCGTCGCCGCCGACGGCCACCTTGGCCCAGACGGCGTCCTGGTCGCAGTCGATGCGCAGCTCGACCACGGTCTGGATCTGGCCGGAGGTCTCGCCCTTCTTCCAGAGCTCGTTCCGCGAGCGGCTGAAGTAGTGGACGAGGCCGGTGTCGAGGGTGGCGCGGAGGGCCTCGGCGTTCATCCAGCCGAGCATCAGCACCTCGCCGGTGGCCGCGTCGGTGGTCACGCAGGCGACCAGGCCATTGGCGTCGAAGCGGGGGGCGAGGACGGCGCCGCGCTCCAGCGCGGGCTTGTCGGAAATCGTCGGAAAGGCGGGCGTGGTCATGCGCGCCATATGGCGCCGCAGCCCCGGCCGCGGCTAGCCTTCGCCTCATGTCGCTGAAGGATCGCATCAAGGCGCGCGTCGAGGCGTTCGACGCCTGGGCGCGGCCGTGGGCGCAGCGCGGGCGCTGGCATGGGTACGCCTATGAGTTCCTGCTCTTCGGGCTCAAGCAGGCCTGGGCGTGCCTGTTCGGCGGGGCGATGCTGGGCCTGCTGATCGCCACAAAGCTCTGGTGGCCGGCCGATGCGCCGCTCGCCCGCTACGACTTCATGGTGCTGGCGGCCATCGCTCTCCAGGGGTTCATGCTGCTGACCCGGCTGGAGCGCTGGGAAGAGGCGCTGGTGATCTTCGTCTTCCACCTCGTCGGCACGGCGATGGAGCTCTTCAAGACGGCGCAGGGGTCGTGGAGCTATCCGGAGGCGAGCGTCCTTCGGATCGGCGCCGTGCCGCTGTTCTCCGGCTTCATGTACGCCTGCGTGGGCAGCTACATGGCGCGGGCGATCCGGCTCTTCGAAATCCGCTTCGAGCGCTATCCGCCCGTCTGGACGACCTGGCTGCTGGCGGTGGGGGCTTACGTGAACTTCTTCACCCACCACTATGTGGCCGACATCCGCTGGGGGCTCTTTGCGCTTTCGGTGCTGCTGTTCGGCCGGGCGTGGTTCCAGTTCACGCCGGACCGGGCGGTGCGGCGGATGCCGATGCTGCTGGGCTTCCTGCTGGTCGCCTTCTTCATCTGGATCGCCGAAAACCTCGGGACCCTGACCAGCGCCTGGCTCTACCCCAGCCAGGCGGACGGCTGGCGGATGGTGGGCGTGGAGAAGATGGGGTCGTGGTACCTCTTGATGATGCTCAGCTTCGTGCTGGTCACCGTGATCCACCGGCCGGAGCGGGCGCCTCATCCTTCCCCCGGTACGGGGGAAGTGGCCCGACAGCCGCAGGCTGGAGGGTCGATGGGGGAGGTCTGAGAGGAAGCGCAGGCTTCCCCCATCGACCTTCGCCTCTTCGGGTCTCAGGGATGGTTTCCCCCATCCTGGGGGAAGGTTTCAGCGCTTGCCGGCGAAGTCGAGGAAGCGCTGGCGGAGCGAGGCGTCGGTCTTGAAGACGCCGGTGAACTGGGTGGTGATGGTCGAGACGTGGCGGTGGTGTACGCCGCGCGTCGTCATGCACTGGTGCACCGCGTCGATCAGCACGGCGACGCCGGCGGGGCGCAAGGAGTCGGTGATCGCGTCGGCGATCTGCTGGGTCATGGTCTCCTGGGTCTGCAGGCGGCGCGAGAAGATCTCCACCACCCGGGCGATCTTGGAGATGCCGACCACGCGGTTGGTCGGCATGTAGGCGACGTAGGCCTTGCCAAGGAACGGCGCCATGTGGTGCTCGCAGTGGCTCTCCACCTCGATCTCGCGCAGCATGACGATGTCGTCGTAGCCCTGCACGTCCTCGAA
>DASPLZ010000237.1:0-4950 GCA_035627295.1 Phenylobacterium sp.
CGATCGCCTGTTCGCCGACGAGGCCGTCTCGGCGGCCCTGAAGTCGGTCGGCGGCGCGGTCTCGCCCATGGCCTCCGCGCTCGCCGAGCCCGCCGCCTCTGAGGCGCGGGTGAAGCGCCTTTACGGCGTCGAGACGCTCGACGGCTTCGGCCAGCTTTCCGGCGCGGAGGTCGCAGCCCTCGGCCTGATCGCCGCCCACCTGGAGACCACCCAGGCCGGCAAGCTTCCGGCCCTCTCGGCCCCGCGCCGCGCCGGCGAGGCCGACGTCATGGCCATCGACCCGGCCACCCGCGCCAGCCTGGAGATCGAGCGCACGCTCTCCGGAAGTCGCGACGGCTCCCTGCTCGCCGCCATCGACCGCACCATCACCGCGCCAGGCGCCCGCCTGCTGGCCGCCCGCCTCGCCCGCCCGCTGCTCGATCCCGCCGCCATCGACGCGCGGCTCGACGCGGTGGCCTGGTTCTGCGAGCGCCGCCGCCTGCGCCAGGACCTGCGCGAGCAGCTGAAGGGCCTCGGCGACATGGCCCGCGCCCTCTCGCGGCTGGCGCTCGGCCGCGGCGGCCCGCGCGACCTCGGCTGCCTGCGCGACGGCCTGAAGTGCGGCGAGCGGATCCCGGCCATGTTCGCCGCCTCGCCGGATCCCCTGAACCCGCCGCCGGGGGAGGTCGAGGCGGCCCTGCGCGCGCTCACCCCGGCCCTCACCGCGGACCTCGCCGGCTTCCAGCAGACCCTGACCGAGGGCCTCGGTCCCGACCTGCCGCTGCAGGCCCGCGACGGCGGCTTCGTGGCTGCGGGCGTGCGCCCGGAACTCGACCAGGCCCGCGCCCTGCGCGACGACAGCCGCCGGGTGATCGCCGCCCTCGAACAGCGCCTCGCCGCCGAGAGCGGCGTGCCCTTGAAGGTCCGCCACAACGCCGTCCTCGGCTATTTCGTCGAGGCCACCGCCAAGGCCGCCGAGCCGCTGCTGCGCCCACCGCACAACGCGACCTTCATCCACCGCCAGACCATGGCCAATCAGGTGCGCTTCACCACCGTGGAGCTGGCCGACCTCGACGCCAAGATCGCCCAGGCCGGCGAGCGGGCCCTGGCCATCGAACTGTCGATCTTCGAAGCCTGGCGCGAGGCCGCCAGAGCCGTCGCCGCGCCCCTGCAGGCCGCCGCCGAGGCCGCCGCCACGCTCGATGTCGCCTCCGCCCTCGCCGAATGGGCCGACGAGGTGAGCGCCGCCCGCCCGGTGCTCGACCGCTCCACATGCTTCGCCGCCGAGGCCGCCCGCCACCCTGTGGTGGAGGCGGCGGTCAAGCGCGCGGGAGACGCCTTCACCCCTAACGACTGCGCCCTCGACGGCGCCGGGATCGGCGGCCCGCGCCTGGCCATCGTCACCGGGCCGAATATGGCCGGCAAATCGACCTTCCTGCGCCAGAACGCCCTGCTCGCCATCCTGGCCCAGGCCGGCTGCTTCGTGCCGGCGAAGTCCCTGCGGATGGGCGTCGTCGACCGCCTTTTCAGCCGCGTCGGCGCCGGCGACGACCTGGCGCGCGGCCGCTCCACCTTCATGGCCGAGATGGTCGAGACCGCCGCCATCCTCACCCAGGCGACACCCCGCTCGCTGGTGATCCTCGACGAGATCGGCCGCGGCACCGCCACCTACGACGGCCTCGCCATCGCCTGGGCCTGCGCCGAGGCGCTGCATGAGCAGAACCGCTGCCGCGCCCTCTTCGCCACCCACTACCACGAGCTGGCGGTGCTGGAGGAGCGCCTGGCCCACATCGCGAACCTCTCCCTGAAGGCCAAGGAGTGGAACGGCGAACTGGTCTTCCTGCACGAGGCCGGACCCGGCCCCGCCGACCGCAGCTACGGCGTCCAAGTGGCCAAGCTCGCCGGCGTGCCCGCCCCCGTCGTCGCCCGCGCCCGCGAGGTGCTGGACCGCTTGGAGCGCGAGGCCCACGCCCCCGCCAGCCTCGGCGACCTGCCATTGTTCGCGGAGACTGCGCCGACGCCCGAGCGCCGCGGGCCCAGCCCCGCCGAGACCGAACTCGCCGCCCTCGACCTCGACGGCATGAGCCCGCGCGAGGCGATGGACGCGCTCTACCGGCTGAAGGGGATGCTGGAGTGACCCTCAAGGCGCTGATGGTCGACGTCGACGGGGTAGTAGTGGCTCATCCGCCCGGCAAGGGCTGGTCGGATGACCTCCTGGCCGACCTCGGCATCGATCCGCATCGGCTGGTGGAGACGTTCTTCCAGCCGCACTTCGAGGACATCGTCCACGGCCGCTGCGACATGCTGGAGCGCCTGGCTCCGGCGCTCGCCGAGATCGCGCCGGGCGTGACCTGCCAGCAACTGGTAGACTACTGGTTCGAGAAGGATTCGCCGCTCGACATCGCGCTGCTGACGGACCTCGCCGAGGCGCGGGCCGGCGGCCTGCAGCTGCACCTCGCCACCGTCCAGGAGCACCATCGCGCCCGCTACCTCTGGGAGACCCTGGCGCTGAAGGACCGCTTCGACGCCATGCACTACGCCGCCGACCTCGGCGCCAAGAAGCCGCATCCGGACTTCTACGCCCGCATCGGCGAGCGCACGGGCTTTGCGCCGCACGAGATGCGGCTGATCGACGACAAGCTCGACAACGTCGAGGCCGCTATCGCCGCGGGCTGGTCGGGCTTTCACTGGGTCCCCGGCTCGACCCTCAAGCAGGCGCTCGCCTAAGCGCTTCGACGGCGCAGCCTGAAACGCCTATATCGGCGGCATGGCCCCTCGCCTGCGCCCCACCCGCCTGGAGTACGTCGTCGATGGCGTGCGCCTGCGCGCCCAGCTCTCCACCGCGGCGCTGGACGCCGCAGGCGATCCCGCCGAGCAGCGGCGCCGGGCGATGGACATCCTCAAGGCCGCGCTCTTTCGCGGCCGGATGATCGCCAAGGAGCGGCTGGAGAACGGGGCCGGCGGGCTGGAGACCGCGCGGCTGCTCTCCGGCGTCACCGACGAGGTGATCACCGCCCTCTACGACTTCACCACCGTGCACATGTTCCGCGCCAGGAACCCCACCGAGGGCGAGCGCCTGGGCCTGCTGGCCGTGGGCGGCTACGGGCGCGGCGCGCTCGCGCCCTTCTCCGACGTCGACCTGCTCTTCCTGCGACCCTACAAGCAGACCGCCCACGCCGAGAGCGTGATCGAGTTCATGCTCTACGCCCTCTGGGACCTGGGGTTCAAAGTCGGCCACGCCTCGCGGACCGTGCAGGAGTGCGTCAAGCTCTCCCGAGAAGACTTCACCATCCGCACCTCGATCCTCGAGGCCCGGCGGCTGACCGGCGACGAGAAGCTGTGCGACGAGCTCTTCCGCCGGTTCCAGTCGGAGGTGGTGAAGGGGACGGGGGCGGAGTTCGTCGCCGCCAAGCTCGCCGAGCGCGACGAGCGCCACCGGCGGGCCGACGCCAGCCGCTACATGGTCGAGCCCAACCTGAAGGAGGGCAAGGGCGGCATGCGCGACCTCAACACCCTCTTCTGGATCGCCCAGTACCTGCACCCGGTGAAGGCCGAGAACGGCGTCGCCAAGCTGGACATCTTCGACGCCCGCGAGGTGCGCGCCTTCACCCGCGCTTTCGACTTCCTGTGGGCGGTGCGCTGCCATCTGCATTTCGCCACCGGTCGGGCCGAGGAGCGGCTGACCTTCGACCTGCAGCCGGAACTCGCCCGCCGCATGGGCTATGGCGACCGGGGCGATGCGCCGGCCGTGGAGCGCTTCATGCGCCGCTACTTCCTGGTGGCCAAGGAGGTGGGCGCCCTGACCCGCGTCTTCACCGCCAAGCTGGAGGCCGAGCAGCTGAAGAGCGCGCCCAGGGGCCTCTCGCGGTTCCTCCCGGGCCGCAGGCGCCGGTTGGACGCGACGCCGCTCGACCAGCCGGGCTTCTTCGTCGAGGGCGGGCGGCTGAACATCGAGGAGGGCGCCTTCCAGCGCGACCCGGTGAACCTGCTGCGGCTCTTCCAGATCGCCGACGCCCGCGACCTCGACCTGCACCCCGACGCCTTCACGGCCGCCACCCGCAGCCTCGGCCTGATCACCTCCAAGGTGCGGCGCGACCCGGTGGCGGTGGGGGTCTTCCTGGACACCCTCGCACGGGGGAAGAACCCGCGCCTGGCCATGACCCTGATGACCGAAGCCGGCGTCCTCGGCCGCTTCATCCCCGAGTTCGGCCGCATCGTCGCCCAGATGCAGTTCAACATGTACCACTCCTACACGGTCGACGAGCACACCCTGAGAGCCGTCGGCATCATCGGCGACATCGCCGCCGGCAAGCTGGTGGAGGACCATCCGCTCTCGGCCCAGGTCATGCCGCTGATCGCCGACCGCGAGGCGCTGTTCCTGGCCATGCTGATGCACGACACCGGCAAGGGCGGCGAGCATACCCAGGAGGTCGGCGGCGCCATCGCCGCGCGCAAGGCCGGCGAGCGCATGGGCCTGCCCAAGGCGCAGATCGACCTCGTGGCCTGGCTGGTCGAGCATCACCTCGTCATGAGCGACTACGCCCAGAAGCGCGACGTTTCCGACCCGCGCACGGTCACCGACTTCGCGCGCATCGTGCAGACGCCGGAGCGCCTGCGCCTCCTCCTGGTGCTGACCGTCGCCGACATCCGCGCCGTCGGCCCGGGCGTCTGGAACGGCTGGAAGGGCCAGCTGCTGCGCGACCTCTACCACGCCACCGAGGCGGTGTTCCGCGGCGGCCGGGGCTCGGACATCGCCGGCGCGGCCCGCCGCCGCCAGGAGGCCGAAGCCTATGACGCGCGCACCGCCCTGGTCGCCGCCGATCCCGAAGCGCGCGGCTGGGCGGTGGCCATGGAGGACGCCTACTTCACCTCGTTCTCGCCGGCCCAGCACCTGGCGCACGCCCGCCTCGCGCGCCGCGCCGGGGCGGGCGGCGCGGCCGAGGCGCGGATCAGCGAGGCCTACAACGCCGC
>DASPLZ010000238.1:0-4346 GCA_035627295.1 Phenylobacterium sp.
GAGGCCGCGCAGCGCCAGTTGCAGGCGGCTGACCACCGTGTCGTAGCCGATGCGGACGAGGTTATCCTCCATGTAGGTGGCGGCCAGATCGAACCCGAGGCCGTTCTCGAACTTGCCCGTCAGGCTGCCGGAGAGGCGGTAGGCTTCGTATTTGCGCGAGCCGCGCGAGGACTTGTCGTCCCACAGCGGATTGCCGGCCAGGCCGAGCGGGCGGAACAGCGAGCCGGGGAAATAGGCGCCGACCGCCGAGGCCGGCAGCTGGGTGGGGTTCGCGGCCCGGTAGGCGATGTAGCCGGGGTTGGTGGCGGGGACGAAATAGCCCGCGTTGAGCCCCGGGGTGTTCGCGGTCGGGTTAGTGACGTTGGTCGGCACCTGCAGCGCCAGATAGGAGGGCGAGGTCTTCCATTCGGGCGTGTCGGTTTCCGAATAGAAGCCTTCGAGATGCGCCTGCACATCGTCGGTGATGTCGTAGTTCACCTCGCCGTAGATCTGCCAGCGATCCTCCTTTTCGACGAGGTTGTCGTAGGGCGTGTAGTTCCAGAAGCAGGCCGGCGTGGTGGCCGCCGCAAAGCCCGGGAAGCCGCCCAGCGCCGCGCATCCCGAGTCGCGTTGCAGGCCCGCGACCGGAGCAAAGAAACCTGGCGGGGCGGGCGCCGGCGCCGGCCCCAGCGGCAGGAAGGTCGACGGGTTGCCGCCGGACGACCAGCCGCTCTCAGGGTTGTCCTGATAGGGCCCGGTGGCGAAGTCGCGGTCGCGGACGTTGAGTTCCGATCGGTGTTGCCAGCCGGCGGTGAGCAACACATTGCCCCAGTCGGCGGTGTGGCCCCAGGCGATCGAGCCGCCGTAGTCGCCGTTGCCCCCCTTGATGCCGCGGTAGTCGGCGCTGATCTCCAGGCCGTCGAGATTCTTGCGGGTGATGAAGTTCACCACCCCGCCGATGGCGTCAGAGCCGTAGATCGCCGCCGCGCCGTCCTTCAGCACCTCGAGGCGACCCACCGCCGCGCCCGGCAGAAGGTTGATGTCCGGCGCGCCCTGGCCGATGGGGGCGTTGACCAGCCGCCGGCCGTTGAACAGCACCAGGGTGCGCGAGGCGCCCAGGCCGCGCAGGTTCACCGTCGCGGCCCCTTCCGCCCCTTGCGCGCGGCCGTCGAACTGGTTGGTGTCGCCGATCACGCCGTTGGAGACCGTCAGGCCCTTCATCAGCTCGACGGGGGTGGGCGAGCCCTGTTTCTGCAGCTCGTCGGCGCCGATCACGTCCACCGGCAGGGCCGCATCCTCGGGCGTGCCGGCGATGAACGAGCCGGTGACCACCACTTCGGAGACGGTGGCGCCCTGGTCATCCTGCGCCAGCGCAGGCGAGGCGCCCAGGGCGCACATGGCGGCCAGCACGGATGCGCCGCAGAACAGTCTGCTCTTCATGGTGGTTCCTCTCCCTGGCGTGGACTCGGTCATTGCCGATACCATCGATATTTGGACGTAAAGGGCTAGGACGGTTAGTTATCGGCGACAACATTCCCCGGGGGTTCTCGCTGCCGGGAGGGCTTCAGTGTTGCGGAAATGCGACGCTGTTTCCGACTCGAAGCGAGGAATGGCGTTTCACCCATTGGCCGCATGCCGGCATTATTGGGGACACCCGCGCCGCGATCCCGCATGGGGCGACCCTAACCGACTGACGAAGTAGGCAAACTCGCCTCGTCGCATAGACCGACGCCCGCTGTTGGCGCTCCGTCCGAAATGCCAGGCGGAGCGCCGCCGTTGCGCGGCTGATACTTCGTCACAGAGGCTACATTCACATCGCGTTCAGTCGAACCTGGTCAGGAGCGGCGAGACGCGGCGGGGGCTCGCGCCAGCATTTGGAGTCGCGCTTGAGTCCTGCTTCCCGTTTCGCCTTGCTTGGCGTCTCAGCGTTCGCGGCGCTGGCGCCTCTGTCCGTCCGGGCGCAGGAGGCGGCCGCGCCGCCCGCGGAGGCGGAGCCCGCCGAAGACGTCTACCCCGACGATGAGGCCTATGAGGTCGAGGAGCTTGTGGTCTCGGCCAGTCGCCAGCAGCGCGGGGCGGTGCTTGGCGACATACCGCCGGAGCTGCAGCTGACCCCGCGGGACATCCGGGCCTATGGCGTCAGCAACGTCTCGGAGCTGATCGACGCCCTGGCGCCGCAGACCTCCAGCGGCCGGGGCGGCGGGCGGCCGGTGATCCTGGTCAACGGCCAGCGGATCTCCAGCTTCGTCGAGGTGCGCGACATCCCCACCGAGGCGATCGTGCGGGTCGACATCCTGCCCGAGGAGGTGTCCCTGAAATACGGCTACCGGGCCGATCAGCGGGTGATCAACATGGTGCTGCGCCCGCGCTTCCGCGCCATCACCCTGGAGGCCGACGGCAAGACGCCCACCCAGGGCGAAGGGGCATCCGGCGAACTGGAGGCCAATCTCTTCCGCGTGCTGCGCGACAGCCGCCTGCTGCTCGACGCCGAGATCTCGCGCAGCAACCGGGTGCTGGAGAGCGACCGCGACCTCGCCGACCCGTCCAGCAACGGCGCCTTCCGCACCCTCGTGCCTGAAGCCGAGGGGCTGGAGCTGACCGCGGTCTACGCCAGGCCGATCCGCGAGGGCCTGTCCGGCAGCCTCAACGGTTCGCTGGAGGCGACCCGCAGCGACAGCCTGCTCGGCCTGCCGACCGACGACGGCGGCCTCGCCCTGGCCGACCCCGAGGCGCTGAAGCGCCGGAGCGAGACCGTGGCCCTGCACGCCGGCGGCGGCATGAACGGCGCGTTCAAGGGCTGGAGCTGGTCGCTGGCCGGCAACGCCGACCGCAACAATTCCCTGACCGTCACCGACCGCGAGGTCGCCGGGACGGCCTTCACCGACAAGTCGCGCGCCATCTCCACCACCGCCGATGTCTCCCTGGTGGCGAACGGCGTTTTGACGGACCTGCCCGCCGGCCCGCTGTCCACCACTCTGAAGGTCGGCGCCTCCACCGCGCATTTCGACAGCCGCGCGCTGCGGGCGGGGGTCACGACCACCGGCGAACTCTCGCGCGACATCGGCAACTTCCAGACCAACCTGGACTTCCCCATCGCCCGAAGGTCGCAAGGCGTGCTGGCCGGCCTGGGCGACCTCTCCGGCAATCTCAATGTCTCCGCCGACCAGCTTTCGGACTTCGGCACGCTGACCAGCCTCGGCTACGGGCTCAACTGGTCGCCGATCGAGCCGCTGCGGATGCTGGTCTCCGTGACCGAGGAGGAGAACGCGCCGAGCGTGCAGCAGCTTGGCGCCCCGACGGTGGTGACGCCGGGCGTGCGGGTGTTCGACTTCCTGCGTGGGGAGACGGTCGAGGTCACTCGCATCGAGGGCGGCGCACCGGGCCTCGACGCCGACCATCGCAGCGTGATGAAGGTCGGCCTCAATCTGAAGCCGTTCGACAAGACCGAGCTGACCTTCTCGGCCGACTATGTGCGCACGCGGATCACCGACGTGATCTCCAGTTTCCCCACCGCCACCAGCCAGATCGAGGCGGCCTTCCCGGATCGCTTCGTACGCGATGCGGACGGGCGGCTGATCCAGGTCGACAGCCGGCCGGTGAACTTCGACCGGCGCGACACCGACCAGCTGCGCTGGGGCTTCACCTATCGCAAGCCGCTGGGGCCGACCCGCCCGCCGGGCGGCCGTGGCGCGCAGGACGGCCAGCCGGGGCGAAGGCCAGAGGCGGATCGGCGGCAGGAGCCCGGCCCGGGCGGCCCGCCGCAGGGTGCGGCCCGTTCGCCGGGCGGCGGCTTCGGCCCCTCGGGCCGGGGCTTCGGCGGGCGGCGGTTCGGCGGTGGTCCGCCCGGCGCGGGAAACCTGCAGATCGGGCTCTACCATACCCTCAAGCTGCAGGATGAGATCACCATCCGGCCCGGCGTGCCCAAGCTCGACCTGCTCGACGGCGCGGCGCTGGGCAACGCGGGCGGCGAGCCCCGCCACCAGCTGGACCTGCAGACGAACCTTTCGAAGAACGGCTATGGCCTGGCCCTGAACGCCCGCTGGCGCTCCGGGTCCGAGGTGATCGGCGGGACCTTCGGCGATCTGAAGTTCGAGGATCTGACGACGGTCAATGTGCGCCTGTTCGCCGACCTCGGCATGCAGCCCTGGGCGCGTCGCGACTATCCGTGGCTGCGCGGCACGCGGGTCTCGCTGTCGATCGACAATCTGTTCGACAGCCGCCAGGAGGTTCGCACGGCCGACGGCGGCACGCCGGTGAACTTCCAGCCGGACTATCTGGACCCGCTCGGCCGGCAGGTGCGTCTCAGCGTGCGCAAGCTCTTCTTCTGAGCCGAGGGATCGCTGGGTCGCCCCCGAAGGGAAGCCGCT
>DASPLZ010000239.1:0-4661 GCA_035627295.1 Phenylobacterium sp.
CTACGCCGCTGGACCGGTGGAGTCGGCGATCCTGAACCGCTCGATGGGCTTCGAGGTCCCGGCCGAGCGCGAGGCCACGGCCGGCTACGGCAACTTCACGGCGGTGATGGACACCCTGGAATATGCGGTCGGCCGCCACGACTACATCGCCGGCGACAGGTTCACCGCCGCCGATGTCTACTTCGGCTCGCAGGTGGGATGGGGATTGCAGTTCGGCTCGATCGACAAGCGTCCGGCGTTCGAGACCTATTGGGCGAGGCTCGCGGCGCGGCCGGCCTACAAGCGCGCCAGCGAGATCGACGACGGGCTGATCGCGGCGGCGCAATCGGCCGGGTAGCACCGGGCTTTCCAAGCGCCGCCCGCCATGCAGAACTGCGTTCTGCAACAGGGAGGCGGGGCGATGCCGGTCTGGACGATCGACGGCGAGGTCACGGCGGTCGAGCTGCGGAACCGCAAGGGCAAGTATGTGGTGCTGCGGCGGTTGCAGTTGCGCGGCCATGACGGGACCGAACACGACCTCAAGACGATCTGCGCCGCCGGCGAGGTGGCCGAGGCGCTGACGCCGGGAAGCCGGGGGCGGTTCTATATCTCCAAGGCGCTCGACCAGACCGGAGTGCATGCGGTGCGCCTGGAGGGCGGCAAGTCGGCCCATGTCTGGCACAACAACATGGAGCTGATGGGCGTCATCACCCTCGCCGCGGGGGCGATCATGACGGTGATCGTGCTGACCGGCTATCGCGGCCTGGCGATGTTCGGCGTGCTGGGGCTGCCGCTGGGCGCGATCATGCTGTTCTACATGCGCAAGGCCCGGATGGAGGGCCAGAAGCAGTACGAGGAGGACGCCAGCCCGATCGTCGCGATGTCTTAAGCCGCCTCAGATCGCGCCCATCGCCGTCCAGAAGGCCATCGCCAGGCCCAGCCCGCGCAGATCGCCCTGGGTCGTCGCGCCCATCTTGTTCATGACGTAGGAGAGGGTGGTGCGCGCATCCATGTCGATGATGATCACCGACCCGCCGTAGCCGCCCCAGTAGATGCTGTTGGGGTTCGGCAGCGGCACCGCCCCGCCGGCCAAGCCAAACCCCATGCCGAAGCGGGCGGGGCCGGCGAGGATCAGGTCCTGGCCTTCGATCTGCAGCTCCAGCGCCTTGCGGCAGCCGGCCTCGGACATGAAGCGCTTGCCCTTGGCCACCCCGCCGTTGGCCAGGATGCAGTGGATCTCGGCCACCGAGCGGGCGTTGCCCGTGCCGCCGGCTGCGGGGATCTCCGCGCCGCGCCAGGCGCGGGTGCGGGTCTCGGCGACGTCGATGCCGGGGTTGCGGGACATGTTGGCCTGCAGCTCGGTCTGATCACCGTCGCTAATGGTCGCGCCAGGCGGCGGCGGGATCAGATCCGCCACGCGGGGGTCATGCTCAGCCGGCAGGCCGATGTGGAAATCCGCGCCCAGCGGCTCGGCGATCTCCTGACGAAACACCGCGCCCAGCGACCGGCCGGTGATGCGCCGCACCACCTCGCCGACCAGGTAGCCCTGGGTCAAGGCGTGGTAGCCGGAGGCCGTGCCGGGCTCCCAGTAGGGCGCCTGGGCGGCCAGCAGGGAGGTCATCTTCTCCCAGTCGTACACGTCGGCGGTGGTCAGGGGCTCCTCCCAGCCGGAGAGGCCGGCGGAATGGCTCATCAGGTGGCTGACCTTGACGTTTTCCTTCCCGTTGGCGGCGAACTCCGGCCAGTAGCGGGCGACGGGGGCGTCGAAGTCGAGCTGGCCGCGGTCGGCGAGGAGGAGGGCGGTGAGCGCCGTCATCGTCTTGGTGGTCGAGTAGACGTTGACGATCGTGTCGCGTTCCCACGGCCGCGTGCGCGCCTCGTCGGCCCAGCCGCCCCAGAGGTCCACCACCGTCTCGCCTTCCAGCGTGGCGCAGAACGAGGCGCCGACATCGGCGCCGCTGGCGAGGTTGGCCTCGAAGACTTCGCGCACAGGGGCGAAGCGTTTGTCGGCGAAGCCTTGGCTGGAGGGCCGCTCGGCGACGTCGGTCATGGGTTCCTCCCCCGGTTTGGAAAGGAGCCTACGACGAACGAAACGTGGCGCGCCAGCCGGCTACGCCGCGGCCAGCGAGGGCAGGTCGTGCAGGGCGGGGTCGAGGCCCGCGCCCATCATCTCAATGAAGTTGTCACGGTAGAAGCGGCGGCGGGCCGACGCGCTGACGCCCTCCAGGCTTTCGTTGAAGCGTTTCAGCGGGTTACGGCCGCCTTCTACGTGCGGATAGTCGGAGGAGAAGAGTGGGATTTCCTCGCCCGCGTTCTCGATGATCCAGCGGACGTTCTCGTGCGGGTAGGGGGTGGCGAAGAACTGGCGGCGCAGGATGTCGCTGGGCCTGGCGGAGAGACGGCCGATACGCTCCTCGCGGTGGAAGGCGACAGCGCCTGAATCCATGAACTGCATCAGGCTGGGCACCCAGCCGGCGCCCAGCTCGATGGCGCCGAACTTCAGCTTCGGGAAGCGGTCGAAGACACCGTCGAACACCAGGGCCGAGAGCGTCTGCCAGATGGACATCGGGATGGCCATGAAGCTGAGCGAGGTGAAGTTCTCCGCCCCGCCGTGGAAATCCAGCACCTGTGGGCCGCCGTTCTCGAAGTAGGCGGGGTTCATCTTCTGCTCGCCGCCGACGTGGAAGAGGATCGGCAGGCCGGCGTCCTGGGCCAGCGCCCAGAGGGCGTCGAAGTCGGCGTGGCTGGGCGAGTGGTGCTGCGGGACGCGCGAATTGATCATCAGGCCTTTGGCGCCCATCGCGATGGCCTCGCGGGCGATCTCGGCGGCGCGGGCGCGGTCGACGAGCGGGACACAGGCGGGCATCAGGAGGCGCCGGTCGACGCTGCAGTAGTCGGCCATCATCCGGTTGTGGGCGCGGGCGGCCTCGATGGCGAGGTCGGGGTCGCCCGTGTGTTCGAGGCGCGGCAGGAAGAGGCCGGCGGTGGTGAAGACCAGCTGGCTGGTGAAGCCCAGCATGTCGAGGGCGGCCGGGCGGTCGGCGTTCAGGAACGCCCCCATCGCCTTGTAATTCTTGGAGGCCAGGAGGTTGGCTTCGAACTCGCCGCGGAAGGCGGGATCCTGGTGCATCTCGCGGGCCTTGTCGGCCCAACTGGTGTCGCCCTTGGCCTTGATCGCCTCGTGGATGCGCTCGCGCCAGGCCGGGTCGGCGTAGCGTTCGATCGTGCCGGGCAGCTCCATCACATGGCTGTCGGCGTCGTGGACGGTTTCCCCTTCGACGTAGGGCATGGCAGGTCCTCCCGTGGCGGCGGTTCGCATGCCGCTCTTTCGAAAGATCATGCGCTTCCCGAAGGGAGGGCTCAAGCCTCCGCCGGCTACCGTGGCGTTCGCACCATCGGGGTGAGCGGGGGCGAGGCGCCGACCTGGATGGTCGCCACGGCCTCGAAGCCGTGGCGCTCGTAGAGGCTGATGTTGCGGGGGTTGGAGCTCTCCAGATAGGCGGGCACGCCGTCGGCGTCGCAGCGGGCGAGGGCGTGCTTCATCAGCGCCGAGCCGAGGCCTCTGGCCTGCATGGCCGGATCGACGCCGATCAGCGGCAGGTACCAGTGGGGCTCCTGCGGGTGGTGATGCTGCATCTGCTCCATCACCGCGCCGAGGTCTTCCAGCCGTTCGGGGTCGCCGTAGCCGGCGATGATCTCGCCGAGCCGTTCGGAGTCCGGCTCCACGCCCGGCGGCAGCCAGAGGGCCGCGCCGCCGCCGCCCTCGGCGATGTAGACGGCGTCGTGGGCGAAGCCGCGGCCGCCGAAGGCGCTGGCCACCAGGGGCATGCTCTCCATGAACTTCGCCGGGTCGGGCGTCGCCCAGCGGGCGACCGGGTCGGCGCTGAAGGCCAGGGTGATGATGCTGAAGACCGCCGCCTGGTCCTCCAGGGTGGCGGCGCGGACGCTCGGCTGGCCCATCGAGGGTCCTCCCACTGTTTCGGAGCAGTCTGGGGCCGGCCGAGGCGAGGTCAAGCGGCCGTTTCCGCACTCGCGGCGGGCTGCTATGGCTCGCGCAAAGAGGGGAGGGACCGCAGATGGCCCTGGATGCCGACACCCGCGACCAGCTGATCGACATGGTCGCCCGCTTCGTGGCCGAGCGGCTGCGGCCCATCGAGGCGCAGGTCGCCGAGACCGACGCCATGCCCGACGAGATCGTGCAGGAGATGCGCGAGCTCGGCCTCTTCGGCCTCTCGATCCCCGAGGAATACGGCGGCCTCGGGCTTTCGATGGAGGACGAGTGCCTGGTGGCCGTGGAGCTCGGCCGCACCTCGCCGGCGTTCCGCTCCACCTTCGGCACCAATGTGGGCATCGGCAGCCAGGGGCTGGTCATGTTCGGCACGCCCGAGCAGAAGGCGAAATATCTGCCCGGCATCGCCTCGGGCGAGATCATCACCTCCTTCGCCCTCACCGAGCCGGAGGCCGGCTCCGACAGCGCCAGCGTGCAGACGCGGGCGGTGCTGGACGGCGACGCCTATGTGCTGAACGGGACCAAGCGCTACATCACCAACGCCAACAAGGCTCACCTCTTCACGGTGATGGCGCGGACCGACCCCAACAAGCCGGGCGGCGGGGGCGTGAGCGCCTTCCTGGTCTCCCGCGACCTGCCGGGGCTTTCCACCGGGAGACCTGAGAAGAAGATG
>DASPLZ010000240.1:0-13067 GCA_035627295.1 Phenylobacterium sp.
ACCGTCACCTCCCGCACGACGCCGGCGAATTCGGCGGCCACGACGTGTTCCATCTTCATGGATTCCATCACGAACAGCGGCTGGCCGCGCCGCACCGCCTGGCCCGCCTCGGCGGTGATGGCGATCACCGTCCCCTGCAGGGGCGCGCGCAGCGCGCGCGTGCCTTCGGGGCCTTCCGGCGCTTCATCCGCAGGGTCCTGCACGGCCTCGCTCTTGCCGAGCGCCAGGACCGCCAGGGGATCGACGGTGTCCACCTGGACCCCGGCGCGGCGCGCTTCCCGGCCGCCGGCGGTTTCGAAATAGAGCTTCGGCGCGGCCTGCGCCTGGGCGAGCTCGCCCATGTGCTCCTCGATGAAGCGGGTGTGCACCTCGCCGGCCACCACGTCGGGATGGGCCAGCAGCGCCTGCAGGAGGCCGATGTTGGTCGCCGCGCCGGCGATCCTGAACTCCGACAGCGCCCGGCGCGCCTTGGCGGCGGCGGTCGGAAGGCCCCCGGCGTTGGCGTGGACGATCAGCTTGGCCAGGAGGGAGTCGAACCGCGCGCTGGTCCGGTAGCCGGCGTAGCCGAAGCCGTCGACCCGCACGCCCGGCCCCGACGGCGGCTCGAAGGCGCTCAGCGTCCCGCCCGCCGGACGGGCCGAACCGTCGGCGGCCATGGTCTCCAGGTTGACGCGCGCCTGCACCGCCACCCCGCGCGGGCGCGGCACATCGGCCTGGGTGAGGCCCAGGTCCGCCAGGGTGCGGCCCTGCGCGAGTTCGATCTGCAGGCAGACCAGGTCGAGGCCCGTCACCTCCTCGGTCACCGTGTGTTCGACCTGCAGGCGGGCGTTGCCTTCGATGAAGACGATCCGCTCGCCCGCCACCAGGAATTCGATGGTTCCCAGGCCGCGGTAGCGGGCCGCGCGGCCCAGGGCTACGGCGGCCTCGAAGAGGCGTTCGCGCACCTCCGGCGGCAGGCTCCCGGCCGGGGCGATCTCGATCACCTTCTGGCGCTGGCGCTGCAGGCTGCACTCGCGGTCCCAGAGGTGGGAGACCACTTGGCCGTCGCCGGCGATCTGCACCTCCACGTGCCGGGCGCGCGGCAGGAACTCCTCCACATAGAGCGCCCCGTCGCCGAACGCCGTGGCCGCCTCGGAGGCGCAGCGCGCGAAGGCTTCGGCCAGCTCGTCCGGGTTGGAGGCGGGGCGCATGCCGCGGCCGCCGCCGCCGGACACCGCCTTGACCATCACCGCCCCGCCCTGGCCCAGGCGCTCCAGGAAGGCCCGCGCGGCCTCCAGCGACGTCGGCCCATCGGTCCCAGGCAGCACCGGCACATCGCACTGGGCCGCCAGCGCCCTGGCGCGGCCCTTGTCGCCGAACAGCTCCAGGGTTTCCGGCGAGGGTCCGACGAAGATCAGGCCCGCGGCCTGGCAGGCGCGGGCGAAGGCGGCGTTCTCGGAGAGGAAGCCGTAGCCGGGATGCACCGCTTCGCATCCGAGCGCCCGGGCGGCGTCGACGATCTGCCCAGCGTCGAGATAGGCGGCGGGGCCGGCGCCCGTCAGCGGATGGGCTTCGTCGGCCTTGCGGGTGTGCAGGGACGCCGCGTCGTCTTCCGAAAAGACCGCGACCGTCGCGATCCCCATCTCCGCGGCGGTGCGGGCGATGCGCACGGCGATCTCGCCACGGTTGGCGATCAGAAGCTTCTTCACCTGGACTCTCCCCTGGCCTGCCGGCGCCGGTTCTTGTTTGCGACAGCTTCCGACGATCGGTCGGCGCGCGCCAGACCCCACAGGCCTTCCTGACGATCAGCGCGCGAACCGGCAGCGGCGCAGACAGAACGGTCGCGACCTGCGAAGCGTTGACGGCATGAACCGCCGGCGTCCCGCCGGCGCACGGGGACACTGGCCATGACCGCTTCTTCCTCTCCAGGTCGCGTCGATGTCGGGGCGCTTCCGACGGACCTCCACATCGACGGCGAATGGCGGCCGGCCGCCTCGGGCGCGACCATCGAGGTGATCAATCCCGCCACGGAGGAGAGGCTCGGCCGGGTGGCGGACGCGTCGGTCGAGGAAGGGCTGCAGACCGTTTCGGCGGCCGCGGCGGCCGCGGCCGGCTGGGCCGCCACGGCCCCCAGGGAGCGCTCGGAGATCCTGCGGCGGGCCTTTGACCTGATGATGCAACGGAGCGACTGGCTGGCCGAACTGATCAGCCTGGAAAACGGCAAGGCGCTGGCCGATTCCAAGGCCGAGGTCGCCTACGCCGCCGACTTCTTCCGCTGGTTTTCCGGCGAGGCCCTGCGGCTGACCGGCGAACTCACCCCCGCCCCGGCCGGCGGCGGCAAGATCCTGGTGCTGCAGCAGCCGGTCGGGGTCTCGGTGCTGGTGACGCCGTGGAATTTCCCGGCGGCCATGGCCACCCGCAAGCTCGGCCCGGCGCTGGCGGCGGGATGCACCTGCGTGCTCAAGCCGGCCTCCGCGACCCCGCTGACCGCCTTGGCCCTGACCGACATCCTCGTCGAGGCCGGACTGCCGCCGGGCGTGCTGAACGTGATCACGACCTCCAAGCCCGGGCCGGTGATCGGCGCCATGCTGCAGGACCCGCGGGTGAGGAAGCTCTCCTTCACCGGCTCGACGGCGGTGGGGCGCGGCCTGCTGAAGCAGGCGGCGGACGCGGTGGTGAACACCTCGATGGAGCTCGGCGGCAATGCGCCCTTCATCGTCTTCGAGGACGCCGACATGGACGCGGCCATCGAAGGCGCGATGATCGCCAAGATGCGCAACGGCGGCCAGGCCTGCACCTCGGCCAACCGGTTCTATGTGCAGCGCCGGGTGTTCGACGACTTCGCCGAGCGGCTGACGGCGAAGATGGCGGCGATCGAGGTCGGCGACGGCGTGCGGCCGGAGAGCGGCTGCGGCGCCCTGATCAACGCCGAAGGGCTTGAGAAGGTCGAGACGCTGGTGGCCGGCGCCGTTGCGGGCGGCGCGCGCCTGCTGACCGGCGGCGAGCGGCTGGACCGCAAGGGGTTCTTCTATCCGCCGACGGTGATGGTCGACGTTCCGCAAGACGCGGAGATCCTGCGAGAAGAGATTTTCGGCCCGGTGGCGGTCCTCGTGCCCTTCGAGACGGAGGCTGAAGTGATCGCCGCGGCCAACGGGACCGAGTACGGCCTCGTCGCCTATCTCTACACCGGCGACCTGGCGCGCGGCCTGCGGGTCTCCGAGGCGCTGGAGAGCGGCATGGTGGGCCTGAACCGCGGGATGGTCTCGGATGTCGCCGCGCCGTTCGGCGGGGTCAAGCAGAGCGGCCTCGGGCGCGAAGGCGGTCATCTCGGGCTGCTGGCCTTCACCGAGCCGAAGTACGTGGCGATCCCGGACTGATCATTATATTAGGATTGACTTATATAATGGACGACGGTTGGATGGCGCGCCTGCACAAGGAGCCGCCCATGTCGGTCGACGTCGCCCAGCACATCGGCGCGGTGGTCCGCCGGATCGAGGACCGGCAGGTGGACGGCCGGCCCGCGCGGGTGGTGGTGGCGACCCGCAGCTACGACACCACGGTCGAGGACCTCTGGGACGCGATCACCAGCGCCGAGCGCATCCCGCGCTGGTTCCTGCCGGTCAGCGGCGAACTGAAGCTCGGCGGGCGCTACCAGCTGGAGGGCAACGCCGGCGGGACGGTCACGGCCTGCGAGCCTCCGACGAGGCTGTCGCTCACCTGGGAGTTCGGCGGCGGGATCAGCTGGGTGAATGTCGCCCTTTCTGCCGACGGCGACCGGGCGCGGCTGGAGCTGGAGCACATCGCGCATGTCGAGGATCACTGGCGGCAGTTCGGACCGGGCGCGGTCGGAATCGGTTGGGACCTTTCGCTGATCGCCCTGGCGCGGCACCTGGCGGGCGAGCCGTATGACGAGGCCGCCTTCTCGGCCAGCGACGAGGGCAAGGCGTTCATCCATGGCAGCGGCGAAGGCTGGCGCGAGGCCGATATCGCATCGGGCGAGGACGCCGCGGCGGCCACCGAGCGGGCGGCGCGGACCGTCGCCTTCTATACCGGCGAAGGCGGCCACCAGCACTGATGCACGCCTTCGACGTCCTCGGCGACCCTGTGCGACGGCGCATCCTTGAGCTGCTGGCGGGGGGCGAGCGCGCCTCCGGCGAGGTGGTCGAGGTGATCGCCCGCGAGTTCGGCATCAGCCAGCCGGCGGTGTCGCAGCACCTGAAGGTGCTGCGCGACAGCGGCTTCTCGGTCGTGCGGCCGCAGGGGACGCGGCGGCTGTACGCCCTCGATCCCGCGCCGCTGCGCGAGGTGGACGCCTGGCTCGACCCCTTCCGCCGGTTCTGGACGCCGAAGCTGGAGGCCCTGGCCACCGAGATCGCCCGCGGCAAGCGCCAGCGGCGCGTGTCCGCGCAATCCGAAGGAGACCCCTCATGAGCCCTCCCGAAATCACCCCCTTCCTGATGTTCGAAGGCCGCGCCGAGGAGGCGATGAACCTCTACGTCGAGCTCTTCGAGGGCGAGGTGGTGTCGCTCCTCCGCTACGGCCCCGGCGAGGCGGGCGCGGAGGGCTCGGTGAACCAGGCGCGGTTCCGCATCCGCGGCCAGGAGATCATGTGCATCGACAGCCCAGCCAGGCACGCCTTCACCTTCACGCCCTCGATCTCGCTCTTCGTCACCTGCCGGTCGGAGGAGGACCTGCGGCGGCTGGCGGGCGCCCTGCAGGAAGGCCAGGCGATGATGCCGATCGACAACTATGGCTTCAGCACCCTGTTCACCTGGGTGGCGGACCGGTTCGGGGTCTCCTGGCAACTGAACCTGCCGTAGCCGGCGTCGCGCGCGACGCGGCAGGGCGGGCCGCGCCCGGCCGGAATCCGATTTTGCCTGCAATCGGTTGCTTCCCGCGGATACCAGTCTCATATCGCAACTGGTTTCTTCGAGGAGGGTGGTCTTGGACCTCGCCGCGCATCGTTCCGGATGTCCCATCAACCTGTCGCTGGAGGTGTTCGGCGACCGCTGGAGCCTGATCATCCTCAGGGACATGATGTTCGGCGGCCGGCGGCGCTTTCGCGAGCTCCTGACCCAGTCGGAGGAACGGATCGCCTCCAACATCCTGGCCGACCGGCTCAAGCGCCTGATGGCCGCGGGCCTGCTGACCAAGGCCGACGACCCCACCCACAAGCAGAAAGCGATCTACAGCCTTACCGAAGCGGCCATCCAGCTGGTCCCGATCATGGCGCACCTGGGGGCCTGGGGACGCAGATGGCTGCCTGTCACGGAGGACCTGAGCATCCGCGCCCAGCTTCTGGAGGAGGGCGGTCCGGTCATGTGGGACCAGTTCATGGACGAACTGCGCGAGGCGCATCTGGGCGTCCCGGCGCCGAAGACGGGCCCCACCGTCGCCGAGCAGCTGCGGGTCGGCTACGAGGCCGTGCTGGCCCGGATGGCGGCGACCTAGCCGATCTTCAGCCGCACGAAGGCCATGGCCCCGTTCGGGTCGCCGCCGTAGGCGGCCTCCAGGGCGTCCGGCACGAAGTTGAAGCCGTAGAGGCCGCCGATCCCGATCGCCACATTGTCCGAGAGCCGGAAGTCGCGGATCGCGCCGAGCGAGACCTTGCCGACCGTGTAGGTGGGGCCGTGGTGGCCGTGACCGCCGGCCAGTTCATTGTTCTCGGTGCGCTCGGCGCGGGCGAAGAGCGTCCAGGCGGCGTTCGGCTTGACCGCGCTCTCCAGCACCCAGGCGTCCAGCGGGTCGTGGTCCGTCGAGCGGCGGCCCCAGGCGGCGGTGGTCGACCACCAGCCCTCCTGGCCCACCGGCACGGTGTAGATGGCGCTCGCCGACCACTTGGTCTGGTCGGCGTCGGGGTCCAGTTGCTCGGGGCTGGTCACGTCGGCCCACGAGGCCTGCAGCGACCAGTTGGCGGTCGGGTTCCAGGATAACCGGACAGCGGTCGAGTCGAGCTTGGGATGGTCGAGGTCGTAGCGGCTCTCGTCGGGCTCGCGGCCCTTGAAGCGGGAAGCCTCGATCTTCCAGTCGCCGGCCGTGATCCCGGCGGTCACCACGCCGAAGGTGATGTGGGTGGAGTCCAGCCAGTGGTGGCTGATCGGCGCCTCGGGCGAGTCCATGATCGACAGGCGGTGCATGAAGGCCGGCGGGCCGAACGCCGGCTCACCAGGCCAGCCGGCGTAGACGAAGGCGCTGGCCCCTTCGCCGATCGGGCGGCTGTAGCTGGCCGAGAGCTCCATGAAGAGATCGTGCGGGTGCTGGCGGTCGATCAAGGGCTCGATCCCGTCGGCGGTCTCGCCGGAGGCCAAAAGGATCGGATAGCCGCGCTTGACCATCAACGGGTCGGGGCTGAGCATGGCGCGCAGGCGCAGGCTGCCGCCGTCGTCGAAACCGCGCTGGGCCATGCCCATCAGCATGCCGGCCAGGAAGGTCTTGTCGCCGCCGCGCGGGCCCTCCTGCCAGCTGTGGACGCCGTTCAGCACCGCGTGGCCCATCAGCATCCACTCGCCGCGATGGACCATCACCCCGCCGTGCGGCGAGACGTCGGGCTGCCAGGCGGTGCCGGAGGCCTCGCGGCCCATCGGGTAGTCGCCCAGGGCGGCGGGCATCGCGTGGCCCGGCATGGCGGACCCGGGCGGCGCCGAAGCGTGGCCCGCGTGTGGATCGTCCGGAAGCCTAGGCGATCCGTGGCCGGCGTGGACGTCTTCCGGCGGCTGCGGCGCGGAGGCGGCCGGCGGAGGGGCGGCCGGTTGCGGGGCCGGCGGGTGGTGATCGTGCCCCTGGGCGGCGAGCGCCAGGGCCGCCCCGGCAACGAGGGCGGCGGTCATCGGGCGCGCTCCAGGAGTTCGATCAGCTCGGCGGCCTTCCGGCGCTGCTCGGCGGGGTCGCCGCCGGTGATGGCGGTCTCGATGCAGGTCCCGAGGTGGGTCTTCAGCATCTCGCTCTCGACGCGGCCGAGGGCGGCCCGGATGGCCTGGATCTGGGTCAGCACGTCGATGCAGTAGCGGTCGTCCTCGACCATCCGCACCACGCCGCGCACCTGGCCCTCGATCCGCCGCAAGCGCTTGCGCACGCTTTCCCGGGTCGTGTCGTTCATTTGGGGCCTCCGTCGCTGAAGGCTGCAGATAGCGCCGCGGACCGTCAGGTCAAGATACCCCCCAGGGGTATTTCACCAGGCGCCGACGTTGGGCATCGAGCTCCAGGGCTCCGCCGGCGGCAGGGCCCCTCCCCGCTGCAGCAGCTCCACCGAGATGCCGTCCGGCGAGCGGACGAAGGCCATGCGCCCGTCGCGGGGCGGGCGGTTGATGGTCACGCCCCCGTCGGCCAGCCGCTGGCAGGTGGCGTAGATGTCGTCGACGGCGTAGGCCAGGTGACCGAAGTTGCGCCCGCCCTGGTAGTCCTCGTCGTCCCAGTTGTAGGTCAGCTCGACCATCGGCGCCCGCTCGGCCTTGGCCCGTTCCAGATCGTCCGGCGCGCAGAGGAAGACGAGGGTGAACCGGCCCGCCGGGTTCTCCGAGCGCGACGCCTCCACCAGCCCCAGCTTGTCGCAGTAGAAGGCCAGCGAGGCGTCCAGATCGCGCACGCGAACCATGGTGTGCAGGTACTTCATCGTTACTCTCCCAGTTACTGTCCGCCGCTCATTGTGGCGCCATGGTGACGCTTCCCTAGGTCGCGCCCGTCTTGCCACTTATTCATTTGCACCAACGCGCCCCTGGAAGCACAAGAGCGCGCACACATATTCGCGTTACGAGAAGGGCCCTGAATCGACCATGGGCGAGGTCGAACGGTCCCGAGCGGTCGGGGGCCCGCCCTATGCAGTGGAAGAAGTCGTATCTGGTCGCCGCCGGCATCCTGGGCGTCGTCGTCCTGTATTTCATCGTCCGGACCCTCTTCAGCGGCGGCGAGTCGCATGAGGCGCCGAAGGGCAAGACCGGCGCCGGCCGCCCCGCGCCCAGCGTGCAGGTCGCCGTCGTCCCCGAACAGACCCGCACCTACTACGTGACGATGCGCGGTCGCACCGAGTCCGCCCGCACCGTGATCGTGCGCTCCGAGACCGCCGGCGTGGTGGCCCAGACGCCGGTCGCTGAAGGCTCGTTCGTGCGCAAGGGCGCGGTGCTCTGCCGCCTCAGCGTCGATGCGCGGCAGGCGAGCCTCGACCAGGCGCGCGCCAGCCTGCGTTCGCGCGAGCTGCAGCAGCAGGCCTCCGTGCGGCTGGCCGAGAAGGGCTTCCGCTCGCAGACCCAGGTGCTGCAGGACCGCGCCAACCTCGACAACGCCTCGGCCCAGGTGCGCCAGGCGGAGATCGCGCTCGAACAGATCAACATCCGCGCGCCGTTCGCCGGCGTCTTCGACCGCCGCGAGGCGGAGGTGGGGACCTATCTGTCGCCTGGCCAGGCCTGCGGCACCATGATCGAGCTCAGCCCCATCCTGATCGTCGGCGACGTGCCGGAAACCGAGGCGGCGCGCCTGAAGGTCGGCGAGCCGGCCACGGCGCGGCTGGTGTCCGGCGAGACCCTCGCCGGCCACGTACGGTTCGTCGCCCGCGACGCCGACCCGCAGACCCGCACCTACCATGTGGAGGTGACCGCCCCGAACCCGTCGATGACCGCCCGCTCGGGCCTCTCGGCGGAGCTGAAGGTGGCGGCCGGGACAGGCCCGGCGCACCTGGTGCCGGTCTCGGCCATCGTGCTCGACGCGGACGGCCGCCAGGGGGTCAGGTATCTTGCCGTCGGCAACAAGGTCGCCTTCGCGCCGATCACCACCCTCGAGGAGACGCCGCAGGGCGTCTGGGTGCGCGGCCTTTCCGGCGCGGTGCAAGTCATCACCGTCGGCCAGTCCTATGTGTCGGAAGGCCAGACGGTTCGCGTGGCGGGCAAATAGCCCGCAGGAGATGGAACAATGATCAGCGCCCTGATCGACGGAGCCATCCAGCGCCGCAAGGTGATCCTGGCGGTGACCCTGGTCGCCTGCCTCTTCGGCCTGGGCGCCTATCTCACCCTGCCGCGCGAGTCGAACCCGGACATCCAGTTCCCGTTCATCTCGGTCGTCGTGCCCTACCCCGGCGTCAGCCCCGAGGACGCCGAGCGCCTGCTGGTCAAGCCGCTGGAGACCCAGCTGCAGACCATCGAGGGCATCAAGCAGATGGATTCCATGGCCCGCCAGAACATGGCGGCGGTCAACCTGGAGTTCGACCCAAGCTTCGACAGCGACACCGCACTGGCCGACGTGCGCGCCAAGGTGGACCTCGCGCGCGGCCGCTTCCCGCCGGACGCCGAGGAGCCGATCATCCAGGAGGCCAACGCCAGCCAGAACCCGGTGATCGGGGTGGTGCTGTCGGGCGCGGCCCCCGAGCGGACGCTGAACGAGGCCACCCGCCAGCTGAAGGACCGGCTGGAGGCCCTGCCCAGCGTGCTGGAGGCCTATGTCTCCGGCGGGCGCGAGGAGGTGCTCGAGGTCACCATCGATCCGGTGCGGATGGAGACCTACAACGTCACTACCAACGAGTTGGCGCAGGTGATCGGCCGCAACAACCAGCTGATCCCGGCCGGCGACGTGCGCGGCGCGCAGGGGCGCTTCGCGGTGAAGGTGCCGGGCGTGGTCGAGGCGCCGGCCGACATCCTGGCCCTGCCGATCAAGAAGAACGGCGACCGGCTGGTGACCATCGGCGACATCGGCGACGTGCGGCGCACCTTCAAGGAGCCGGACTTCCTGACCCGCTTCAACGGCCATCCGGCCTATTCGCTGGAAGTGACCAAGCGCTCCGGCTCCAACGTGCTGGAGACCGTCGCGGAGGTCCGCCGCGTCGTCGCCGAGGAGCAGAAGCGCTGGCCCGAGACCATCGAGGTCGACTTCACCTACGACGAGAGCGAGTTCATCGGCCGCACCCTGGTGATCCTGGAGTCCGGCCTGCTGACCGCGACCCTCCTGGTGATGCTGATCATCATCGCCAGCCTCGGCGTGCGCCAGGGGCTGATGGTCGGCGCGGCGATCCCCGCCTGCTTCCTGATCGCCTTCCTGATGCTGCACGCCATGGGGATCACCCTCAACCAGATGGTGATGTTCGGCCTGGTGCTGGCGGTGGGCATCCTGGTCGATGGCGGCATCGTGGTGGTCGAATACGCCGACCGGAAGATGGCCGAAGGGGTCGACAAGGTCGAAGCCTTCGCAGCCGCCGGCAAGCGGATGTTCTGGCCGGTGGTGAACGGCACCCTGACCACGCTCTGCGCCTTCGTGCCCTTCATGTTCTGGAACTCGATCGCCGGGAAGTTCATGAGCTTCCTGCCGTTGACCCTGTTCTTCGTGCTGGGCGCCTCGATCTTCGTGGCGCTGATCTTCACCCCGGCGTTGGGCTCGATCTTCGGGCGCAAGACGGCGGTCGACGCCGAGCACCTGGCCGAGATCGAGAAGTCCGAGCACGGCAATCCGCTGGAGATGACCGGCTTCATGGGCTGGTACGCCCGCACGGTGGACATGGCCGGTCGCCACCCCTTCCGCGTGATGGCGGCCACGCTGGGGATCATCGTGGTGATCGTCGCCGCCTTCGCCATGAAGCCGCACCGCACCGAGTTCTTCATCGAGGAGGATCCGGAGGTCGCCTTCATCTTCGTGAAGGCCCGGGGCAACCTCTCGACCGGCGCCATGGACCAGCTGGTCGGCCAGGTCGAGCAGCGCCTGCAGGGCATCAAGGGCGTCGATTCCATCTATGTGCGAACCGGCCGCCAGAGCGGCGGCGGGCCGAACGCGCCGCCGAACGACACCATCGGCCGCATCAACGTCGACTTCCTGCCCTACGAGCAGCGGCGCGAGCTGGGCGTGCGCGGCGCAGACATCACCGAGGAGATCCGCAAGCGCGTCCAGGGCCTGGGCGGCATCGAGGTCGAGGTGCGCCTGCCGCAGGGCGGGCCGCCGACCGGCAAGGACGTGCAGGTGGAGCTACGTGGCAACGACCCAGCATCGCTGAACGCCGCCGCGGACCTGGTGAAGGCCAAGCTCGCCTCCGACCACCAGCTCTATGAGCTGGAGGACAACCGCACCTCGCCGGGCATCGAGTGGAACCTGACCGTCGATCGCGAGGCGGCCGGCCGCTACAACGTCGACGTCCTTTCGGTGGGCCAGACGATCCAGTTCGTCACCCAGGGCATCCTGGCCGGCCGCTTCAGGCCGGACGACGCCGACGACGAGCTCGACATCCGCGTGCGCTTCCCCGCCGATGCGCGCAACATGGCGGCCTTCGACTCCCTGAAGATCTCCACCCCGCAGGGCCCGGTGCCGGCGAGCTATTTCGTCAAGCGCATCCCCGGCCAGCAGGTGACCACCATCCAGCGCCGCGACGGCCAGCGGCTGATCCTGGTGCAGGCCAACGCCGTCGAAGGCGTGGCGGCCAACCAGAAGATCGCCGAGCTGCGCCCCTGGCTGGAGAAGGCGCCGATCGACCGCTCGGTGCGCTGGAGCTTCACCGGCGCCGACGAGGAAGGCCAGGAGGCGGCGGTGTTCTTCCAGACCGCCATGGCCGTCTCGCTGTTCATGATGGGCGTGATCCTGCTCTGGCAGTTCAACAGCTACTACGGCGTCCTGGTGACGCTCTCGGCGGTGGCGCTCTCGACGGTGGGGGTGCTGCTGGGCGTGGTGGTGAACCTCGCCGGCACCTTCGACTACATCTCGGTGATCATGCTCGGCACCGGCGTGGTGGCGCTGGCCGGCGTCGTGGTGGGCCACAACATCGTGCTGGTCGACACCTTCTACCAGCTGCGAAGGGCCGGCTTCGAGCCGGACGAGGCTGCGGTGCGCGCCGCCGTCCAGAGGTTCCGGCCGGTCATGCTGACCACCCTGGTGACGGTGGTGGGCCTCCTGCCGCTGATGTTCCAGTTCCACCCGAACTTCCGCATCGGTCACCTGGAGTACCGCGCGCCGGGGTCGGAGTGGTGGAACCAGCTCTCGGCGGCGGTGGTCTGGGGCCTTTCCTTCTCCACCCTGCTCACCCTCTTCCTGACGCCGGTGCTGCTCGCCGCGCCTAAGGTGCTGCAGCGGCGGGCCGGGAAGATCTGGCGCGGCGAGTACCGCTGGCTCCCGTGGGGCAAGCGCGGCCGCTCGCAGGCCTATCCCACCGACTTCCCGAAAGCGGCGGAGTAGCTCCAAATCCTCCCCCGCCTGCGGGGGAGGATTTGGTCCCTTCCACTACCCGGGGGGATCGCCGAGCTCACCCCTCCCGTGTCTGCCGGCGCCAGAGCGCCGCATACTCGCCGGCCTTGGCCAGCAGGGTCTCGTGGTCGCCGCGCTCGACCACCCGGCCGCGCCTGAGCACCACGATTTCGTCGGCGTCGGCGATGGTGGACAGGCGGTGGGCGATCACCAGGGTCGTGCGCCCGGCGCGCACCTTGCGCAGGGTGGCCTGGATCGCCTCCTCGGTGCGCCCGTCCAGGGCGCTGGTGGCCTCGTCGAGGATCAGCAGGCGCGGATCGGCCAGGAGGGCGCGGGCGATGCCCACCCGCTGGCGCTCGCCGCCGGAGAGCTTCAGGCCGCGCTCGCCGACCATGGTCTCGAGGCCCGCGGGCAGGCTGTCGATGAAGGGCCCGAGCTCGGCGGCGTCGGCGGCGGCGCGCACCTCGGCGGCGGTGGCGTCGGGGCGGGCGAAGGCGATGTTGCGGTGCAGGCTGTCGTTGAACAGGGCCACGTCCTGCGGGACGAGGGCGATGGCGCTGCGCAGCGAGGCCTGCTCGGCCTGGCGGGCGTCGACCCCGTCGATCAGCACCCGGCCGGCCTGCGGATCGATCAGCCGCAGCGCCAGCCGCACGGCCGTGGTCTTGCCGGCCCCCGAGGGGCCGACGAGCGCCACCGTCGATCCCGGCGGCGCGTGGAAGCTGACATCCAGCAGGCCCTGCGAGCGGGCGTCATGGCGGAAGCTTACGTTCTCGAAGACGAGGTCGGCCCCCTGCCCCGTCGCCGGCGGCAGGGGCCGGGCGTCCGGCGCATCGACAATGTCGGGGGCGACGGCGCGCAGGCCCAGCATCTGCTCCATGTCCACGAAAGCCTGGCGGATCTCGCGGTAGTTCATGCCGAGCATGTTCAGCGGCCCGTAGAGCTGGATCAGC
>DASPLZ010000241.1:0-3811 GCA_035627295.1 Phenylobacterium sp.
TGTCGGCCTCCGAGGCCTCGACGGCGGACTTGGCCCGCCCGCCCGTCCAGATCGGCTGGCTGGCCGAAAGGCTCGCCCCGCCGGAATTGCGCTCGACGCTGCTGCTTGAGACTTGGGTGTCGGGAACCCCGTCGCCATTGGTGTCGACAAAACCGCCGCCGCCGGGCGTGTCGGTCTTGGACCACCCGGCCGTCGCCGCGCCGCTGATCTGCGGCCGGTAGCCGGAAGCCCTCGCCTGCACCACGCTCTCGTCGAGCGCCCGCTGGCTGGCGCGCTGGGCCTGCAGGGTGGGGTTGGTTTCGTAGGCCAGGGCGATGGCGTCGGCCAGGGTCTCGGCCGAGGCGGCGAAGGCGCTCGCGAGGAACGCCGCGCTGCTGACGGCGGCGAGCAATGCCCCGCGACGAAACTTCGACATGCGTATCCCCGACGTAACCGGCGTGTTTTGCGGCTCTATATGACGGCCTAAGCCTATCCGGCCAATGCCCCGCGTCCTTAAGCTTTTTTCACGCCGACGTTGCCGAGGTGTTTCCGCCACACCTCAGAAGGCGAAACCGTGTTGCGGCTCGAAGCCGGCCAGGAAGTTCTGCGCCGCGTCGAAGGCCGCCCGCCCGGCGGTCGCGCCGTGCGGATAGACCACCGCGCGCGAGACGCCGTTGCGCTCCACCACGCCCAGCCGGCCGCCCGGCTTCAGCGCCGCCAGCCACGTCGCCGGCGCCTTGGCCACAGCCGATTCGCAGATCACGATGTCGTAGTCGCCGCCCGCCGCCGTCTTGAGATCGCCCTCGTCCTGGCGCGTCACGGCCACGCCCATCGATTCGAGCACCGCGGCCGCATAGGGCGCGGCGATCGCCAGCGCCCGCTCGCCGGCCCGCGGCTCCAGCGCCTGCACGAGCTTGGCGACGTCGCGCGGCTTCAGCAGGAACCGGCCCGGCGCGTACTCCACCTGCACGTCGGCGTAGGCGAGGTGGCGCTTGCCCTCAGGCATGAACTCTTCGCGCGGCAGGGTGCGCATGGCGTGGTGGATGCGCGGATCGGTCACGTCCGAAGGGCGGACCTGGCTGTCGACCATGTTGGCGCGCGCGGCGGCGAAATCGAAAGACATCCAGGCCCCGTCGGTGTGGTTCGCGCGCTTATAGGTCTGCGCTTAACCGGGTGGCAATCGGGGCCGCGCGAGTGATTGCCGCAGGCGGGGCGTTCGTTTAGAGATCGCGGCCCTCCTGCGAGCGCGTCAGGCGGAAGTGGAGACCGGTTCCGCCGGCGGACGCGCTCAAAGCGAAAAGAAGACGCCTTTTTCAAGAAAAGGCTTCGGCGGCCTGGTGGCGGAGTGGTGACGCAGCGGACTGCAAATCCGCGTACCCGAGTTCGATTCTCGGCCAGGCCTCCAAATTTCCCGCACCACGATCTGCGCCACGCTGTCGCCCAGGTTCGGTTCCAGCCTCCGCCGCGGGCGCTGGGGACATGAGCGAGGCGGCATGACAGCGCTGGTCCTGATGCGGCAAGGAGACGGCTGGAGCGTTTTTCGCGACGGCGCGCGGTTGAACGAACCGCTCGCTCGCGGCCCGGCCCTGGAGTTGGCGTTCCGTCTGGCCTCCAGCGCCGCCCGCGCCGGCGTCGCCCTCAGCATGGTGGTCGACGAGGATCCGGAGGGCGACCCGGGCTTTGGCTTCCGCATGCACCCCGAACCGCCGCTCTATTTCCGCCCGCGCGAGGCGCGAAGCTTCGAGGCCGACGCCGGGGTGATCGTCCTGCCGCCGCGCGCCTAGCCCGGCGCGGCCGAGCCCCACTCGTTCCAGCCGGCGAAGCGCGGGGTCTTCGGCAGGTACATGCTCTCGTGGCGGTCGAGGCGGAAGCCGGCCGCCTCCAGCGCGCCGCCGATCGGGCGGGTCAGGTGGCAGCCGCCGAACAGGGGCTTCCAGACCGGCTCGATCCGCCGCTGCCACCTGGCGACGCCGGGATCGGGGGCCAGCCCGTGTTCGCAGAACAGGAACCGGCCGCCGGGCTTCAGCACGCGCCGCGCCTCGGCGAGCGCGGCCGCCGGCGTGCAGACCGAACAGAGGGTGAAGGTGCAGACGATGTTGTCGAAGCTCCGGTCCTCGAACGGCAGCGCCTCGGCCTCGCCCTCGCGCACCTCCACGGCCAGGCCTTCGGGTCGCGGCGCGGCCTCGGCGACCGCGCGCAGTTCCGGCGAGGGGTCGACGCCGAAGACGCCGCTCACCTTGCCGGGATCGTAGAAGGCGAGGTTCAGGCCGCCGCCGATGCCAAGCTCCAGCACCCGCCCCTCGGCGTGCGGCACGATTTTGGCGCGCTGCTTGAGGATCGGCGGGCTGGCGCAGGCCAGGCACAGCAGCCTGGGCAGGATGCGCCGTTCGTAGAAGCCCATGTCGCGCCCTCCCCCGCCGCCATCTGGGCGCCGAACCGCCAAGGACGCAAGGCTCAGGCGCGGGCCAGCCAGCGCATCCGGTAGGCGTTGATCGCCGTCTCGCCGAGCTGGTCGAGCAGCCACCAGTTCGCCGCCGCCCCCACCGGCGCGCCGATCACCGGGATCAGCTGGGCGAGCTTGGCCAGGTCGATGTAGTCCCGGTACTCCTGCTGGAAACGCCGCCAGTCGAAACCCTCCATGGCCGCATCGTCGGCCAGGTCCATGCGCGTGAGGTCTTCCAGCGCCTGCAGCACCTCGGCGCGGTGGCGGGCGCTGGAGAAGGCCAGCTGGAAGACGGTGAGGATGAAGCGGCGCTCGCCGACGTGCTCGGTCTGATGCCCGTAGAGGGCGGCGATGTCGAACAGGAGCTTGATTTTGATGCCGAGCAGGATCGGGAAGTCCGCCGCGGCCAGCAGGAAGCCGCCGGCGCCGGCCACCCCGCCCTCGATCGCCGCGCCCTTGCGGTAGTCGTCGATCACCGCCTTCACCCGCGCCTCGCGCTCGGCGAGGGAGCCGGTCATGAGCGGCCTGGGGTTGGCGAACTCCGAGCCGGTCAGGATGCCCCGGGTCAGGCCCGCCATGGCCGAGGTGACCACCTCGTGCACCTTCTCCGGGATCACCTTGATGATCCTGTCCTGCACGCCGCGGGTCGCCTTGTCCCAGGCGTTGGGCCGGCGCAGCACCTTGGCGCGCCAGGCGATCAGTTCGGCTTCGGCCTCCCGCTCGTAGGCGTCGGCGGCGAGGGTCTGGGACTCGGTCATCGGCGAAAGGTAGGGAGCCCACGCGGCCGGCGCGAGAGCTTCGCCTTACCCGACGTCGCCGTTGCCGCCCTCCCCTCGCCTGTTAGCGTCGCGGCGGGAGGACCTGCATCCATGACCGACGAACCGATCCTGCTCACAGACGATCCGGCCCCGCACGTGCGGCGGATCACCCTCAACCGGCCGGCCAAGCGCAATGCGCTGTCCAATGCGCTGAGGGCGGCGATCTTCGAGGCGCTGGAGGCGGGCGACCGCGATCCGGAGGTGCGGGTGATGATCCTGCGCGGCGCCGGCGTCTGCTTCTCGGCCGGCTATGACCTGGCCGGGGTCGGCGAGCTGCCTTGGCATACGGCGGGGAACCAGGGCCAGTGGGCGCGGCACGTGGTCGAGGGCTGCTTTCGGGTCTGGGACCTCGCCAAGCCGGTGATCGCCCAGGTGCACGGCTGGTGCCTGGCGGGCGGGTCGGAGCTGGCGACGGCCTGCGACCTCGTCTACGTCGCCGAGGACGCCCAGATCGGCTACCCGGCGGTGCGCACCATGAGCCCGCCGGACAACCACTACCACGTCTGGCTGATGGGGATGCGCGCGGCCATGGAGCAGATGCTCACCGGCGACTCGATCGACGGGAACGAGG
>DASPLZ010000242.1:0-14276 GCA_035627295.1 Phenylobacterium sp.
TGCCAGGTGCTGATGCTGCGGCTGGAGAGCGACCTCTTGCCTTACCTCGTCGCCTGCGCCGAGGGGCGCCTGGCCGAGATGCCGCCGCCCGTCTGGCGCAAGGACGCCGCCATGTGCGTGGTGATGGCCGCCGACGGCTATCCGGAGAACCCGGTCATGGGCTCGATCATCCGCGGCGCCGAACAGGACTTCGGCGCGGAGGTGGTGGTCTTCCACGCCGGCACGAAGCGCGACGCCGACGGGACCCTGCGCGCCGCCGGCGGGCGGGTGCTCAACATCTGCGCCCGCGCGCCCAACCTCGCCGAGGCGCGGGATCGGGCCTACGCTGCGGTCGACGCCATCGACTGGCCCGGCGGCTTCTGCCGGCGCGACATCGGCTGGCGCGCCTTGCCTGCCTGAGGGTCAGACCGCTACAATATTTTCGAAAAATAAGTACGGAGGGACGCCATGGCCGACGCCGCCGAACAGCAGCGCGAACAGCTCAATACGGGGACCAAGCCGGTCGCCGAGTCCCACAAGTTCGACGAAGCCGCGCTCGACGCCTGGATGGCGGCGAACATCGAGGGCTATTCCGGCCCGCTTGAGGTCCGCCAGTTCAAGGGCGGCCAGTCTAACCCCACCTACCAGCTGGTCACGCCGAACAAGAAGTACGTCATGCGCAGGAAGCCGCCGGGCAAGCTCCTACCTTCGGCGCATGCGGTGGACCGCGAGTACAAGGTGATCACCGCCCTCCACCCGACCGGCTTCCCGGTCGCCAAGACCTACGGCCTGTGCACCGACGAGGGTGTGATCGGCACCATGTTCTACGTCATGGACATGGTCGAGGGCCGCATCCTCTGGGACCAGCAGCTGCCGCAGTACGAGCCGGCCGAGCGCCACGCCATCTACATGGCCAAGCTGAAGACCCTCGCGGACCTGCACAACACCGACTACGAGGCTATCGGCCTGGGCGATTTCGGCCGGCCGGGCAACTACATGCTCCGCCAGATCGACCGCTGGACCAAGCAGTACAAGGCCTCCGAGACCCAGCACATCGACGAGATCGAGCGGCTGATCGAATGGCTGCCGGCCTCGGCGCCCGAACAGACCCGCACCTCCATCGTCCACGGCGACTACCGGCTGGACAACATGGCCCTGCATCCCACTGAGCCCAGGGTGATCGCCGTGCTGGACTGGGAGCTGGCCACCCTCGGCGAGCCGCTGGCGGACTTCTCCTACCTCCTGATGAACTGGGTGAACGGCTCGATCTCGACCCTGCCGGACCTGAAGGCGCACGGCGTGCCGACGGTGGAGGAATATGTCGCCGAGTACTGCCGCCTGACGGGCCGCGACGGCCTGCCGGAGCTGAACTGGTACTTCAGCTACAACACCTTCCGCCTGGCCGGGATCATCCAGGGCATCGTCGGCCGCGCCCGCGACGGTACGGCCAACAGCCCACAGGCCGCCGCCATGGCGCCGCGCGTGGTGTCGCTCGCTCAGGCCTCGTGGAACTTCGCCAAGAAGGCGGGAGCGTCCTAGGCGCCGATCAGCGCCCGCGCCGCCGCCTCGTCCTCGAACCTGGCCCGCACGGGCCAGGCGGTCACGCGCTCGCGCCAGCCGGCGGGCAGGCGCGCCCAATCCTTCTCCGTCGTGATCAGCCGCGCCCCGAGCGCCGCAGCCCGGTCGGCGAGCGCCGCGAGGGTGCGCTCGTCGTAGGGGGCGTGGTCGGGGAAGGCGGCGAAGTCGGCGAGTTCGCCGCCGGCGGCGAGCAGGGCCCGCTCCACCTTCCACGGCTTGCCGATGCCGGCGAAGCCCATCAGCGGGCCGGGCGGCGGCGGGGCCAGCGGCTCCAGTCGCGCGATCAGCACGGGCTTGGACGCGAAGAGGCGCAGCAGGGCGGGATCGGGTTCGGCGAGGTCGGCGGGCGCCAGCAGGACCACCGCATCCGCCCGCGCCAGCCCCGCCTTCAGCGGCTCGCGCATCGGTCCGGCCGGCACGACGGCGCCGTCGCCGAACGGCCACTCGCCCGCCCGCGTCTCGCCATCGACCACCACCAGCGAGAGACCCTTCTTCACGGACGGGTTCTGGTGGCCGTCGTCCATGACGATCACGCCTGCGCCGTCGGCCGCGGCGGCCAAGGCGCCCGCCGCCCGGTCGCGCGCCACCCAGACCGGGCCGGTCCGCGCCAGCATCAGCGGCTCGTCGCCCACGTCGCCGGCGGTGTGAACCTCACTCGCCACCCGCACTGGCCCCTTCAGCCGCCCGCCGTGGCCGCGCGTCAGCACCTGCGGCCGGCGGCCGGCCTCCGCCAGCAGGCGCACGACTTCGCCGACGACCGGGGTCTTGCCCGTTCCCCCGACGGTGAGGTTGCCCACGCAGATCACTGGCGGGCCGGGCTCCACCGGCTGCGCGCGGGCGATGCGCCGGGCGGTCGCCCAGGCCCAAAGCCAGGACGCCGGCGTCAGCAGCGCGCGGGTGACCGGCGCCTGGCGGCGGTCCCGCTGATACCACCAGCGCGGCGTGGCCAGCCTCATGCCGGCACGAGCGCCGTCAGCGCCGCCACCGCCTCGCGCAGGGCTTCGGCCTCGCCGGAGAACAGCGCCGCCGCCCGCTCCGCGCCTTGCCGCACGGCCGGGCTCCCGGCGGCGAAATCGGCGAAGGCGGCGGCGAGTTCGCCGGCGTCGGCCGTCACGCGGCAGGCCTCGGCGGCGACAAGGGGGGCGTAGACGCTGGCCCAGTTCTCCACCAGCGGGCCGGAGGCGATGGGGCAGCCGAGCTGGGCCGCCTCCACCGGGTTGTGGCCGCCCGGGCCGGCGACCAGGCTGCCGCCGATGAAGGCGCCCGCCGCCAGCCGGTACCAGAGCCCCAGCTCGCCGAGGACGTCGGCCACGAACACCTCGGTCCCGCCGAAGGCCTGGCCGGCCGACTGGCGTGCGACCGAACCGCCGGCGGCGGTGAGCAGGGCGACGGCCTCGCCCCGGTCCGGATGCCGCGGGACGATCACCAGCAGGGCGCCGCGCGCCTGGGCGAAGGCCCGCAGCGCCATCTCCTCCTCGCCCGGGTGAGTCGAGGCGGCGAGCAGCACCGGCCGGCCGGCCGCAGCGCCGGAGAGCACCGCCAGCCGCTGCGGGTCCGCCGGCAGGGGCGCGCCGAGCAGCTTCAGGTTCAGCCGCCCGCCGTCGCGGGCCCCCAGCGCCGCCGCGCGGGCGGCCGAGGCGTCGTCCTGCGGCAGGAAGAGGTCGAAGCCGGACATCAGGGCGCGGGCGGCCCCGGGCGCGCGCGACCAGCCCCTGGCGCTGGCTTCGGTGATGCGGGCGGAGACCAGGGCGGTGCGGACGCCGCGGGCCCGGGCGGCCATCAATAGGTTCGGCCAAAGCTCGCTCTCGGCCAGCACCAGGAGGTCCGGCCGCCAGTGGCCCAGGAACCGGGCCAGGGCGGCGGGCGCATCGACGGGCGCGTACTGGTGGATCGCCTCGGGCGGCAGGCGTTTGGCCAGCAGTTCGGCCGAGGTGCGGGTGCCGGAGGTGACCAGCAGCGCCGCATCGGGCCGGGCGGTCTGCAGGGCCTCGATGAGCGGCAGCAGGGAGAGGCTTTCACCGACGCTGGCGCCGTGCAGCCAGATCAGCCGGCCGGGCGGGCGGGCTCGGCCGGCGTGGCCCAGCCGTTCGGCGAGCCGCTCAGGGTCTTCCTTGCCGCGCGCGGCCCGGCGTTTCAGCAGGGCGGGGGCGAGGGGTTCCAGCAGCCGCGTGCCGGCGGCGTAGAGGCTTAAGGAGAGCGGCGTCACACCGTGCCGGCGGGAGCGAGGCGGCAGCGTTCGGCGTCGCCCGTCTCCACCTGCAGGGTGGCGTGGCCGATGTTGAACCGCAGGGCCAGGGTCTCGCAGGCGGCGTGCAGGAAGGCGTCCGTGCCGGCGTGGTCGGTGCGGGTGACGTGGGCGGTCATGGCGTTCTCCGTCGTGCTCATCGCCCAAATGTGCAGATCGTGGACGCCGGTGACGCCGGGCTGGGCCGCCAGCCAGTCGCGCACGGCGGCCGGGTCGATGCCGTGCGGCACGGCGTCGAGCGCGAGGTTCACCGAGTGGCGCAAGAGGCCCCAGGTGCCGGCCAGGATCACCGCCACGATGATCAGGCTGAGGGTCGGGTCGATCCAGAAGAAGCCGGTCAGGCCCATCAGGAGGGCGCCCACCACCACCGCGGCCGAGACCCCGGCGTCGGCGGCCATGTGCAGATAGGCGCCGCGGACGTTGAGGTCCTCCTGGCCGCGCATGAACAACATGGCGGTGGCGCCGTTGATCAGCACGCCAAGGCCGGCGGTGATCATCACCAGGTTGGTGGCCACGGGCGCGGGCTCGGAGAAGCGGCGGATCGCCTCGGCGCTGATCGCGCCCACGGCGACCAGCAGCAGCACGGCGTTGGCGAGGCTGGCGAGGATGGTGGCCTTGCGAAGGCCGTAGGTGCGCCGCGCCGTCGGCGGCCGGCGGGCGAGGATCACTGCGCCCCAAGCCAGAAGCAGGCTCAGCACGTCCGAGAGGTTATGTCCGGCGTCGGCCAAGAGGGCCAGCGAGCCGGTCCAGAGGCCGACGCCCGCCTCGGCCAGCACGAAGAGGCTGTTCAGCGCCACCCCGATCGCGAAGGCGCGGCCCATGTCGGCGGGCGCGTGGTGATGGTGGTGGCCGTGCCCGTGGCCATGCGAGTGCGCATGTCCATGATCGTGGTCGTGACCGTGATGGGCGTGGCTGTGGGCCATGGCCCTAGATCACACCCTCGGCGCCTGAATTCAATCCGCCTCGCCGCGCACGATGGCCTCGGCTCTGCGGGTCGCAGCGGAAAGCCGCGCAGACCAGTCGGCGAGCATGGCCTCGCCCTCGGCTGGGCCGATGTCGCGCGGCGCGGTGTAGGGGCCGTCCCAGACCACCGCGCCGCGGCCGAAGGGCGCCGCCCACATCACCTTGTCCCAGGTCTTCATCTGCAGGGCGGGGGCGGCGGCGATGCCCATCAGGAAAACCGGCGCGCCGGAGCGCTTGGCGATCTGCAGGGCGCCGGGGGCGATCACCTCGTTGGGGCCGCGCGGGCCGTCCGGCGTGATGACCAGGGCGCCGCCGCCTTCTGTCCAGCTCACCGCCTCGCGAAAACCGATGGCCGCCTGGCGGGCCTTGGCCGCATCGCCGGGCTTGGCCGAGGACATGCGGATCGCCGGGAAGCCGACGCGGGCCAGGGCCTGGGCGATGAACTCGCCGTCGGCGCTGGGCGAGATCATCGCGCGGGTGCGCTTCCTCCACCACTGCGGGGCGGTGGCTAGGCACAGCGGGATGCGGCCGTGCCAGAAGAGGGCGATGGCCCCGCTCTCGCCGGCCAGCACCGGCTCGACCGCCTCGACGTTGATGTGCCGCCAGCGGATGGTGGCGAGCGCCATCCTCAGGTAGCCGGTCAGCACCCAGCCGAGGAACGCCTGGACGCCCGCGTTGCGCAGCAGTTGCTTCAAGCCGCCGGCTCCGGCGCGGGCGCAAGGTCCTGGCTCTTGGCGAGGCGGGCGTAGAGGCCCTTCCGGGCGACCAGCTGGGCGTGGGTCCCGCTTTCGACCACGCGCCCGGCCTCGATCACATAGATGCGGTCGGCGGCGCGCACGGTGGAGAGCCGGTGGGCGATGAGCAGGGTCGTACGGCCGGCCATCAGACGCTTGAGGGCCGCCTGCACCAGGGCCTCGCTTTCGGTGTCGAGGGCGCTGGTGGCCTCGTCGAGGAGGAGGATCGGGGCGTCCTTCAGGAAGGCCCGGGCGATGGCGATCCGCTGGCGCTGGCCGCCGGAGAGCCGCGCGCCGGCCTCGCCGACGCGGGTGGCGTAGCCCTCCGGCAGGGCGGCGATGAACTCGTGCGCCGCGGCGGCGCGGGCAGCCGCCTCGATCTCGGCGTCGGAGGCCCCGGGGTGGCTGTAGGCGATGTTGGCGCGGACGGTGTCGTCGAACAGGAAGGGCTCCTGGGTGACCAGCGCCACCTGCGCGCGGAGCGAGGCGAGGGTGACGTCGCGCACGTCGGTCCCGTCGATGGTCACCCGGCCCTCGCCGGCCTCGTAGAAGCGGGGGATGAGGTTGAGAAGGGTGGTCTTGCCGCCGCCGGACGGACCGACCAGGGCGATGGTTTCGCCACGCCGAGCTTCCAGCGCGACATCGTGCAGCGCCGGCGCATCGTCGCCGTAGGAGAAGCTGACGGTCTCGAAGCGGATGTGGCCGTCGGAGGGTTTGAGTTCGCCGGCGCCCGGCCGGTCGGTGATCTGCGGCTCCACATCGAGCGCGGCGAAGAGGCGGCGCGCGGCCGAGAGGCCCTCGGCCATCACCGTCTGCAGGTTGGCCAGCTGGCGCAGGGATTGGGAAGCCAGGCCAAGCGCCCCCAGGAATGCCACGAAGGCGCCGACGTTCATCTGGCCCGACAGCGAGCGCCAGCCGGCGTAGGCGAGGACGCCCGCGACCACCAGGGTCATCAGCATCTCGGTGGAGGGCGCGGCGGCGGCCCTGGCGTTGGCGCCCTTGATCAGGTGCCGCTGGCGGCGGCGCACCACCTCCCCGACGCGGGCCTCCTCGAAGGCCTCGCGGTTCTCGATCTTCACCACCCGCACGCCGTCGAGGCTCTCCATGATGGCGGTGGAGAGGGCGGAGGTCTCGGCCATGGCGCCCTTGGCGGCCTTGGTGGTCTTCTTCGAGAACCGGCGCATGACGATGGCGGCGATGGGGCCGACGACGATCAGGGTCAGCGACAGCACCTTGTCGTTCGAGACCATCACGGTGATGGCGCCGATCACCGTGAGGAAGTGCTGGGTGTAGTTGACGATCCCCGCCGTCGCCGCCTCGCGGATCAGGCCGGCGTCGTACAGCACGCTTGAGACATAGCCGCCGGAATGGCCGCCGCGCAGGCGCGCGAGGTCGGCGCGCACGAGCCGCGAGAAGAGTCCGAGCTGCACGTCGCCGACCACGGCGTTGCCGATGCGGTTGATCAGGGTGGCCTGGCCGATCTGGGCGATCCCACGGCCGATGGCGAGGGCGGCGATGGTCAGCGGAATAGCGAGGAGGGCGCCGGGCTTGTGGTTCACCAGGAGGTCGTTGATGGCCGGCTCAAGCAGCCGCATGAGCTCGGCGCTCATCACCGCCACCGCGACGGCGCAGATCATCGCGACGGCCAGCCCGCCCCAGTGCGGCGCGAGGTAGGTCCGCGCGATGCGGCCGATCAGCCGGCGCGTCGGATAGGCCTCGGTTGCGCTCATCGCGCTGGCGTCCGACGATGCGGCGGCGAAGTCAAGCTGACGGGAGGCGGCCATGCGGCTCTACGGCTTACGGATAGCGGTGTCGGACCTGGCGGCGGCCAAGCAGTTCTACGGTCAGACGCTGGGCTTGCGACAGGCCTGGGAATTCGAGGGAATGGCCGTCGGCTTCGACGTCGGCGGCCCTCAGTTCATCGTCGAGCAGGATGACGGCTCCCACGGCGGAGAATCGCTGGTCGGGCGGTTTGTTGGCTGTTCGATCGCGGTGGACGACATCGAGGCGACCTATCGCGACCTTACGGCCAAGGGCGTGGAGTTCCTGGGGCCGCCGGAGAAGATGCCCTGGGGCGGGACCCTGGCGCACTTCAAGGACCCCAGCGGCAATACGCTCACCCTGCTGGGCTAGGCTGCGGCCAGGGCGCACATTAAGTAGGCGGCCGATGTCGGAAGCCGCGATCAACAAGTTCGACCTCTCCACGCCGGGCGGGCGGCTGGGGGCGTACCTGGACTATCTCTGGAAGGACCACGCCTATCTGCGGCTGGGGTTCTCCAACGCCCACTGGATCTCCGACGAACTGGCTAGAGCCAACCAGCCCTGGCCGCACCAGCTGGCCGAGTGGAAGCGCAAGGGGATCAAGACGGTGGTCAACCTGCGCGGCGGGTTCGACGCCTCCTTCCACGCCCTGGAGAAGGAGGCCTGCCAGCGGCTGGGCCTCAACATGGTCAATTTCACCATCACCTCGCGCGACGCGCCGAGCCGCGAGCGGGTGCGGGGGGCCAAGGAACTCTTCGAGACGCTCGAGTACCCGGCGATGATGCACTGCAAGTCGGGCTCCGACCGCGCGGGGATCATGAGCGTGCTCTACATGCACTTCCGCAAGGGCCTGCCGATCCGCGAGGCGATGGAGCAGCTGCACCTGCGCTACCTGCACGTGAAGCAGGGCAACTGCGGCGTGCTCGACTACACCTTCGAGCGCTACCTCGCCGAGGGCGAGCCGCGGGGCTTAAGCTTCCTTGAATGGGTGGAGAGCGACGGCTACGACGCCGCGCAGATCAAGGCCGACTTCCGCGCCGGGATGCTGGGCAAGCTGATCAGCGACAAGCTGCTGCGGCGAGAGTAGGCGTCAGTCGCCGCCGTCTCCGCCGCCATCCCAGTCACCGAAGCCGCCGCCTCCGCCGTCACCGCCGTCTTTGGTGCGATCCGTTCGCGGACGCAGAATAGCGATCACGCCGAACACGACGGCGGCGGCCAGGACGGCCCACAGAACCAAATCGAGGGCGGGCATCCGCTATCTGCGGCCCCGGAAATTCATCAGCACCACGGCCAGGGCCAGGAGGAGGCCGATCAGGCTGGCGATCTCCGGGCCTGAGAGGTTCATGAGTGATCGTCGTCCTCGGACGGGTCGAGCAGCTTGTGCGCGTGGATGATGAAGTAGCGCATCAGGGCGTTGTCGACGGTCTGCTGGGCTTTCATGCGCCAGGCGCGCAGGGCGTCGTCGTAGTTGCCGTAGGCGCCCACGAGGTCGACCTTGGAGAGGTCGCGGAACTCGGTGGAGGAGAGGTCGGCCAGTTCGCCGCCGATGACCAGGTGGAGAAGCTGCTTGTCCGCCATGGGGGATGAAATCCTTGAAAGTCCTGAGGGGTCAGCCCGCGATATGCGCGACACGCTCCAGGATCAATGGGGCCAGCCCCGGCGCGGCGCAAACGAGGCTTTTCTGCATCGGTTGGGCGCGATTGTAGATGAATTCATGCCCCTGGTGGTCGCCGACGAAGGCGCCGGCTTCCTTGGCGATCAGGTCGCCGGCCGCCAGGTCCCAGTCGTTCTTCGGCGTCAGGGTGAGCGCCACGTCGAAGACGCCCGAAGCCACCAGGCACAGCCGATAGGCGATGGAGTTGCGGCTCTGGAAGCGCATGGTCGGCCACGGCGTCGGCCATTCGCCCTGGGCGAGCGCCTGGGCGTCGCCGATGATCTCGCAGTTCTCCAGGTCGCCGGCGTCGCTGGGCTGGATCGGTTTGTCGCCGAGGAAGGCGCCCTTGCCGGCCTCCGCGATGTAGGTCTCCTTCAGCTGGGGGGCGTGCACCACGCCCAGCACCGGCCGGCCGTCCTCGACCACAGCGATGGAGACGCCCCACCAGGGCGCGCCCTTCACGAAGGCGCGGGTGCCGTCGATCGGGTCGACTACGAAGAGCCGGCGGCGCGTCAGGCGCCGGGGGTCGTCGACGGTCTCCTCCGAGAGCCAGCCGGCGTCCGGGTCCAGCGCGGTGAGCTCGGCTTTCAGGAAGGCGTCGACGGCGAGGTCGGCGTTGGTCACCGGCGAGCGGTCGCCGGGCTTGTATTCGGTGGTCAGGCCCGCCTCGCGCATGGCCAGCGCCCGCTCGCCTGCGGTCTCGGCGAGACCGGCGAGGACGCGCAGCTGGCCGGACAGGCTCATCGGCCGGCGATGGCCAGGCCGTCGATCAGCAGCGACGGGGAATTGGCCGCGCCGCGGAACTCCAGGTCCGAGCCCGGGACCAGGCGGGCGTAGATGTCGATCAAGTTGCCGGCGATGGTGATCTCGGTGACCGGGTAGGCGATCTCGCCGCCCTCGAACCAGAAGCCCGAGCAGCCCACCGACCAGTCGCCGGTGTTGCCGTTCAGCGACGGCCCGAACATCGAGGTCACCAGCACGCCGGCGCCCGCGTCGGCCATCAGGCCGGCGAGGTCGCGGGTTCCCGGCTGGACGGTGAGGTTGGAGGTCGAGACCCCTGGCGGCCCGGCCAGCCCGCGGGAGGCGTGGCCGGTGGTCTTCAGGTTCAGCTGCTTGGCCGAGGCGGTGTTGAGCAGCCAGGTGGTCAGGACGCCGTCGGAGATGAGGGCGGTCGGTGAATTGGCCACGCCCTCGTCGTCGAAGGGCGAGGAGCCGAGGCCGCGCTTCCTGTGCGGGTCGTCCCCGATGTCGACGCCCTTGGCGAAGACCTGCTGGCCGAGCTTGTCCTTCAGGAACGAGGTCCCCCGCGCGATCGAGGGGCCGGAGACGGCGCCGATCAAGGGGCCGATCAGCGACATGGCCGCGCGGTTCTCGATGATCACCGGGGCGGTGGTGGAGTCGATCTTGCGCCCGCCCAGGCGCGAGACCGCCCGCCGGCCGGCCTCGGCGCCGATGGCGTCCGGGTCGGGCAGGTCCGCCTGCCAGCGGGTGGAGCGCCAGTCGTGGCCGGTCTCCATGCCGTCCCCGTCGCCGGCGATGGCCGATGAGGAGACGCCGAAGCCGGAGGCGCGGTGGCGGCCGACGAAGCCCTTGGAGGTGACCATGGTCCACTGGCTGGTCGACCAGGAGGCGCCGCCGCCGTCGGAGTTGGTGACGCCCTGCACAGCGCGGGCGGCCGCCTCGGCGGCGCGGGCGCGGCCTTCCAGCGTCTCGGCGGAGGGCTCGGAGGGATCGTAGAGGTCGAGGTCGGGGAAGGGCCCTATCGCCAGTTCATCCGGTTCGGCCAGCCGGGCGTAGGGGTCTTCTGGGGCGAGCTTGGCCATGGCGACGGCGCGCTCGACCAGCCTGGCCCTGGCGGCCGGCGAGATGTCGGAGCCGGAGACGGTGGCCTGCCGCTGGCCGACGAAGACGCGCAGGCCGAGGTCGCGGGACTCCTCGCGCTCGACCTCTTCGAGGTCGCCGCCCCGGACATTGACGGAGAGGGCCTGGCGCTCGGCGCCGACGGCTTCGGCCGCGTCGGCCCCGGCCTTCAGGGCGGCGGCGACGACGTCTTGCAGCAGGTTTTCATCCATCGCGCCGATATGGCGAACCGGCCGGCGGCGGGCAAGCTCAAGCGACGGCGTAGAAGAGCAGGGCGACCGCCATGAAGATGTAGGCCACCCACGTGCCCAGCATTCCCGCGCCGCGCCCGAAGGTCAGGGCCTCCGAGCGGGAGATGCCGATGGCGTGGGCCACCCGGCTGGCGAACAGCACGAAGCCGGCGATGTGGATGGCCAGCGGCGGGGTCGCGACCAGGGCCATCACCGCCAGCGCCGCCATGGCCGGCGGCGCATATTCCGTGGCGTTGCCGAAGGCGCGCTGCGCCAGCGCCAGCTCCGCCACGCCGCCATCGCCGATGACCACCTTGTGCTTGCGCCGCTGGCGCGTGACCAGGAGCGAAAGCACCAGCAGCAACAGAAGATGCAGCCCGACCCAGAGGGCCGCGGCTCTGCCGGCAGCCCCGATCAGCAGCTCCATGGATTTAGCTCTCCCGACGCGAACTCCCCTCGCAGCGCAGTTGTGCGCGCTTTGGTTAAGCGGGCAACCCCTTAGGCGCTGGCGCGCGGGCCGAACAGGATCACCGCGCCGCCGTTAGGCCGGCGCGTCGGGCAGGCCGAGCCTGGCCCACTTCTCGGTGACGGCGGCGATCACGCCCGGGTCCATGGCGAGCTTGGTCCCCCACTCGCGGCGGGTCTCCGGCGGCAGCTTGTTGGTGGCGTCGAGGCCGATCTTGGAGCCCAGCCCGCTCTCCGGCGAGGCGAAGTCCAAGTAGTCGATCGGGGTGTTCTCAACCACGGTGATGTCCCTGGCCGGGTCCATGCGGGTGGAGACCGCCCACATCACGTCCTTCCAGTCGCGCGCGTCGATGTCGTCGTCCACGACGATCACCCACTTGGTGTACATGAACTGGCGAAGGTAGCTCCAGACGCCCATCATCACCCGCTTGGCGTGGCCGGCGTAGGCCTTCTTCATCGACACCACCGCGATGCGGTAGCTGCAGCCCTCCGGCGGCAGCCAGAAGTCGACGATCTCCGGGAACTGCTGGCGGATCAGCGGGATGAACACCTCGTTCAACGCCTCGCCGAGCACGGATGGCTCGTCCGGCGGCCGGCCGGTGAAGGTGGTCAGGTAGATCGGGTCGCGGCGCATGGTGACCGCGGTCACCTGGAACACCGGGAAGCGCTCGACGGAATTGTAGTAGCCCGTGTGGTCGCCGTAGGGGCCTTCGTCGGCGTAGTCGTCCAGCAGGACGTGGCCTTCCAGCACGATCTCGGCCTGGGCGGGGACCATCAGCGGCACGGTCCTGGCCGGCACGAGGTCGAGCTTGGCGCCGCGCAGCAGGCCGGCGAACTGGTACTCCGAGAGCGTGTCCGGCACGGGCGTCACGGCCGCCAGGATCGTGCCCGGGTCGGCGCCGATCACCGCGCAGGCCGGCAGGGGTTCGCGGGCTCCGGCGCCCTTGTGGCGGGCGTAGTGCTGGGCGCCGCCGCGGTGGGCGAGCCAGCGCATGATGGTGCGGTCCTTGCCGATCACCTGCATGCGGTAGATGCCGAGGTTGAAGTCGTCCTCGCGGGCGTCCGACGGCCCCTTGGTGACCACCAGCGGCCAGGTGATCAGGGGCGCGGGCTCGCCAGGCCAGCAGGTCTGGATGGGCAGCTTGGCAAGGTCGATGTCCTCGCCCGTCCAGACCACCTCGTGCACCGGCGCGCGCTTCACGATGTTGGGCCGCATGCCCATCACCGTCCTGGCCAGCGGCAGCATGTCGAAGGCGTCCTTAAGCCCGCGCGGGGGCTCAGGCGCGCGCAGGAAGGCGAGCAGTTCGCCGACTTCGCGGAGGTCGCCGGCGGTGGCCCGCTCGCGCCCGTCGAGGGTCACGCCCATGGCCACGCGCTTGACCGTGCCGAAGAGGTTGACCAAGGCCGGCATGGAGGAGACCTCGCCGTCGGCGCGGATCGGCTTTTCGAACAGCACCGCCGGGCCGCCCACGGCCAGCAGTCGCCGCTGGATCTCGGTCATCTCCAGCACCGTGGAGACGGGTTCGGACACGCGCACCAGCTCGCCGGCCGCTTCCAGCTTGGCGATGAAGTCGCGCAGGGATTTGTAGGCCATGAGGTCTCCGTCGGAGGGCGGAAGCTAGGGCGATGGCGCGGCCCTGTCACGCTTGCCGCGTCCGGCCCGCCCGCTAGGATCGCGCCTTATGCAACGCCTCGACCTCGACGACCTGCCGCCGCGCATCGCCCAGCTGCTCACCTCGGTGGCGGAGGGCGAGGAGCTGCTGCTGGTCCAGGGCGGGGCGGTGGCCGGCCGCCTGACGGGCGGCGCGCCCGTGGCGTTGCCGGAGCCGGAGGACGAGCCGGATCCGCAGATCACGCCCGGCGAGATCATGGAGCAGTTCCGCTCGATGATGGAGGACGATTTCTAGCCGGAGGCCGCCGCGCGGGCCGCCTCGTACTCGCGGATCATCGCCTTGGTGACGTTCTTGCGCCATTGGCGCTCGAGGAAGCCGCGGGCCTGCTCGGCGGTGAGGCCGGAGAGGCGGGCGAGCACGCTCGGATAGTCCTTGTAGTGCGCAGTGATGTGGAAGGTCTCCGGGTCGGCCTCCATCAGGAACTCCCGCTCGTCGTGCGGCACGCAGAGGAGCACGGCGCTCTCGTCCTCGGCGCGGATCCGGGTCAGGAATTTGCCGCGGGTCTTGAAGGCCGGGCGGCCGTAGCTGACGCCCTCCTCGGTGGCTGGGAAGGAGAGGGCGACCTGGCGGAATTCGTCTTCGGTCATCGTCAGTAGGCCAGCGCCACTCCGTCCTTGCGCATCTCGGTGGCGGCGGCGTAGCGGCCGGGCCAGCGCTCGATGGCCTGGTAGCCGCCATAGACGCCGGGGTTGGGCTTCAGCGTCCACCCCATCGCGGCCAGAGCGGCGCGCGTCTTCTCCGGCACGCCGGTCTCGAGGTTCAGCACGCTTTCCAGCACCTCGCCCGTCGGCTCGTTCCCGCCCTCGTGATGCCAGCGCGGCGCATCGCCCGCCTCCTGCAGCGCCAGGCCGTGGTCGACCATGTTGGAGATGATCTGCGCCTGGCCCTGGGGCTGCATGTCGCCGCCCATCACCCCGAACGCCAGCCACGGCTCCCGCCCGCGGGTGGCGAAGCCCGGGATGATGGTCTGGAACGGCCGCTTGCCGGGCGCATAGAGGTTGGGGTGCCCGTCCTTGAGCGAGAACAGCTCGCCGCGGTCCTGGAACATGAAGCCCAGCCCGTCCGGCGACAGGCCCGAGCCCATGCCGCGATAGTTCGACTGGATGATCGAGACCATCATCCCGTCCTTGTCGG
>DASPLZ010000243.1:0-2775 GCA_035627295.1 Phenylobacterium sp.
GACGGCATCGGCGGCGAGCGCTTCTTCCAGCGGCACGCCGGCAAGGGCTCCTCCAGCCTGCTCAACGAGGTGAAGGTCCTGGGCGACCACAAGCCCTATCTGCAGGCCGACCGCATCGAGGCGCTCGCCGCCCTGGCGCAGATCGGGGCCACGGAGTTCCACCCCTGGAACTGCCAGCCCTTCGCGCCGGAGACCCCCGGCCGGCTGGTGTTCGACCTCGACCCCGACCCGGGCGTCAGCTTCGACACGGTGATCGAGGCGGCGCGGGAGATCAGCCAGCGGCTGCAGGACCTGGGCCTCGAGACCTTCTGCAAGACCACCGGCGGCAAGGGCCTGCATGTGGTCACCCCGCTGGCCAGGGAGAAGATGGACTGGCCGACCGCCAAGGCCTTCGCCCGCAGGGTCTGCGAGGTGATGGCCGAGGATTCCCCGGACGCCTATGTGATCAACATGTCCAAGAAGCTGCGCAAGGGCCGCATCTTCCTCGACTACCTGCGCAACGACCGGCTCTCCACCGCCGTCGCGCCGCTCTCGCCGCGGGCGCGGGAAGGGGCGACGGTGTCGTTCCCGCTGACCTGGGGGCAGGTGAGGAAGGGGCTCGATCCCAAGCGCTACACCATCCGCACCGCGCCGGCCCTTCTGAAGAAGACCGAGGCCTGGGCCGACTACTGCGAGGGCGAGCGCAAGCTTTCGGCGGCGATCAAGAAGCTGGGCTAGGCCGGCCGCGCGCCGGTCAGCGCGCCGTAGAGATCGGTCCGCCGGTCGCGGAAGAAGCCCCAGGCGGCGCGGTGGGTCGCCAGGAAATCGAGGTCGAACTCGGCGACCGCCACGCCCTCGTCGTCGCGGCCCATGTCGCCCACCAGGTCGCCCCGATGGTCGGCGATGAAGCTGGAGCCGTAGAACCGCTGGCCGCCGTTCGGATAGCCCTCCCACGGCTCGAAGCCGGTGCGGTTGGCGCCGACCACCGGGATGACGTTGGAGACCGCGTGCCCCTGCATCGCGCGCCGCCAGGGCAGGGCGGTGTCGAGGCTGGGGTCGTGCGGCTCCGAGCCGATGGCGGTGGGGTAGAACAGCACCTCCGCGCCCATCAGGGCCATGGCGCGCGCGGCCTCCGGGTACCACTGGTCCCAGCAGATGCCGACGCCCAGCCGCCCGAAGCGGGTGTCCCAGACCTTGAAGCCGGTGTCGCCGGGGCGGAAGTAGTACTTCTCCTGATAGCCCGGCCCGTCGGGGATGTGGCTCTTGCGGTAGACGCCGAGCAGACTGCCGTCGGCGTCGGCCATCACCAGGCTGTTGAAGTAGTGCGGCCCCTCGCGCTCGAAGATCGAGATCGGCAGCACCACGCCCAGCTCGCCGGCCAGCGGCGCCAGCGCCGTCACGCAGGGGTGTTCGCGCCAGGGATGGGCCTCGGCGAACCAGCGCTCCTCCTGGGCGACGCAGAAGTAGGGGCCCTGGAACAGTTCGGACGGCAGTATGGCCTGCGCGCCCTGGCCCGCGGCCTCGCGGATCAGCGCCTCGGTCCGGGCGATGTTGGCCGCCATGTCCATGCCGTAGGAGGCCTGCAGGGCGGCGACCTTGATCGTGCGGGCCATCAGGCGGGCTCCTGCTGGGTGATGCAGTGGAACGAGCCGCCGCCGGTGAGGATGGCGAGCGACGGCAGGCCGATGATCTCGCGGGCCGGGAAGAGCGATCGCAGGCCCTGCAGCGCAAGCGCCGAGGCCTCGTCCTCGTAGGTCGGCATGATCACCGCGCGGTTGGCGATCAGGAAGTTCATGTGCGAGGCGGGGACCGGCCCGTCCTCGCCCTCGATGCGGCCGGGCGAGGCCAGGCGGACGATCTTCAGAGCTTCGCCGCGTGCGTCGCTCATGCCCGCCAGCGCCGCGGCCGCGGCGTCATAGACCCCGGCGTTGGGATCGTCGGCGCCGAAGGCGACGGGGCAGGCGACGACGCCGGGCGCCACGAAGCGGGCGAGGTTGTCGACATGGCCGTCGGTGTGGTCGCGCTGAAGGCCGTCGTCCAGCCACAGCACCTTCCGGGCGCCCAGCGCCTCGGCGAGCGCGGCCTCGGCGGCGGCCTCGGTCCAGCCGGGGTTGCGGTTGGCGTTCAGCAGGCACTGGCGGGTGGTCAGCACCGTGCCGAGGCCGTCATGGTCCACCGCCCCGCCTTCCAGGATGAAGTCGTGGGCGGCGAGAGGCGCGCCGGCGGCCTGGGCGATCTGCGCGGCCACCTCGTCGTCATGCGCCAGCTGATACTTGCCGCCCCAGCCGTTGAAGCGGAAGCCGTTGGCCGCGCCGCCGGCGAAGATCGGCCCGGTGTCGCGCAGCCAGATGTCGCCGAAGCGGCCTTCGACGATCTCCACATTCGGTGCGCCGCCGAGCAGGTCGCGCGCCGCGCCCAGCCCCTCGGCCGTCGCCAGCAGGCGCACCCGCTCGCCCCCCGGCCCGGTCAAGGCGCGCGCGAGGGCGGCGACCTCTCCTTGCGCCGGCGCGAGGTCCTCCTCCCAGAGGTCGGCGTGGCTGGGGAAGCCCAGCCACATGGCGCGGTGAGGGGCCCATTCGGCCGGCACGGGTGTTCGCATCGGGGTCTCCAGCGGACGCGGGCAGATGGGACGCGGGGGTCCCGGCGTCAAGCACGCAAAGAAAAAGGGCGGCCCGTCGCCGGGCCGCCCCCTTCACGAGATGGCCGCGCGCCTAGAACTCGAAGCGCACGCCGACTTTGATCTGCCAGGTGGAGGCCGGGAGCACCACCTGCGGGCGGCGCGCCTGGTCGGCGAGG
>DASPLZ010000244.1:0-3409 GCA_035627295.1 Phenylobacterium sp.
CGTCGTCGCGGTGTTCCTGCTGATCTACTTCGCGGGGGCGAAGGCGCGGTTCGACATCTATTTCGAGCGCTACATCCTCACCGAGCAGCGAGATCCCGCCGGCGTGGTGGCGCGCCTCATGATGAACGCGGCGCCGGCGACGCTCTTCCTGCTCCGCAACAAGATTTACGATCTTCCGCCGGCGCCCCGCACGCTTTGGCTCTGGCTCAGCATCTTCGCGCTCTGCATGTTCCCCATGCTGATCTTCCTACCCTCGCCGATCATCGTCGACCGCTTCTCGATCTATTTCACCCCGATCCAGATGGTGGCCTACTCAGGCTATGTGGAGGCCGCCGCGCGGCGCAGATTCCCTTTCCGGGCGTTCCATGTGCCCGCCCTGCTTGTGCTCTACGGCGTGGCCTTCTGGGTCTGGCTCAATCTCGGGGTGCGTTCCGACGACTGGCTGCCCTATCGCAATGTCGCCATCGGCTTCCTGAGTTGAGGAGGACGGCTTGACCGCTTCGCCGTACGAGAGCCAGGGCGCCGCGAGGTTCCGCAAGCACGCCGTCCTTCTCTCGGCGCTGGCCGCCGTGTTCAGGCGGCTCCCGGGGCTCGCCGCGGCGACCCTCGAGCGCACCCGGGGCCGGTCCGGGGTGGCGGTCGCCCTGCGGTATTGCGCCCTGAAGGCCCTGGCTCAGGAGTGCGGGGAGAACGTCTTCATCGACGAGAACGTGGTCATCAAGAACGTCGACAAGCTGTGCGTCGGCAGCAATGTGAGCATCCACTGCTTTTGCTACATCGAATGCCTCGGCGGCGTGCGGATCGGCAACGACGTCTCCATCGCGCACGCCTCCTCGATCCTGAGTTTCGAGCACGGGTACGACGCGGTCGACCGGCCGATAAAGTACAATGAGCTGGTCCTCTCGCCGGTGGTCATCGACGACGACTGCTGGATCGGCTGCGGGGCGCGGCTGCTGGCCGGCGCCTCGATCGAGCGGCGCGTCGTGGTGGCGGCGGGCGCGGTGGTGAAGGGCCGGCTGGCGGGCGGCGGGATCTACGGCGGCGTGCCGGCGCGCCGGCTGAAGGACATCGCCTGATCGCTTAGGCGGCGACCGCCTCCTCCCGGAGCGGCTTGCGCAGGATGTACCAGAAGGCCTCCGCCGCCTGGTCGCGCATCACCAGCCAGCTCACGCCCTGCCAGGCCCGCCAGAGGAGGAAGGCCGGGACGAAGGCCTTGAAGTAGGAGCTGACCCAGAACAGCCGCCGCTGCTCAACGACCAGCCCGTTGGCGGCCGCCAGCTGCTCGATCTCCCGGGGGGTGCAGCGGTTGTAGTAGGCCTTGAAGCCGTCGTGGCCTTCCGCCTTGTGGGGGAAGACGGCGAACAGCATGCGCCGCTTGAAATCTTCAGGAAGGGCCAGGTTCAGCCGCGCGAACACCGCGTTGCGGCAAGGCGCGAACAGGGCCGACCGGCCGCCGGGCGCCATGCAGGAGGCGATGGCGCGGATCGCGCCGGCGGTGTCGGGCACGTGCTCCAGGGTGGCCTGGCAGATCGCCACGTCGCCGTCCCCCGGCCCCACGAAGGAACAGAGGTCCGCGGCGATGGCGGTGTCATAGACGCCGGCGGGCGCGGCGGCCAATTCCTCAGCGCTGATGTCGAGGCCGACGACCCGCTGGTCATGGCGCTGCTTCTCCTCGGCCGAGATGCAGGGGCGCGAGCCTCCGCCCAGGTCGTAGATCAGCGCGCCGGGCTTCAGCACCGAAGGCAGGGCCTGGGCGCGGAAATCGACGTTGCCGTCCCGACGCAGGGCCGGCGGCAGGACCCGGTCGAGGGCCTCGGACACCGCCACGTTCAGCGACACGAAGGTTCTGAGAAGCGTCAAGGTGGTCCGTCCCCTGCTGGCCGCCCCGCACGCCGGTAAAGTCAAACCGGCCAATTCTTTTCGAACCCTTAACGGCCGAGCTTCCGTGCGGGCCGGCAAAGAATGCCGTCCGAATTCCACAAGGTTTCGACACGATCGCGGCAGTAGAGAGGCGAAAGTAAAGCCACGCCGCGCGGCGGCCTGACCCGTCAATCCAGCGGCAGCCACAGCCGCAGGATCGCCCCGCCGGTCGAGCGGGGGGCATGCTCCAGCCGCCCGCCGTGGGCGAGGGCGATCTGGCGCGCCAGGGTGAGGCCAATGCCCGAGCCGCCGGACTTGGTGGTGAAGAACGGGACGAAGACGGCTTCCGGGTCGCCTTCGGGCAGGCCCGGCCCGTTGTCCTCGACGATCAGCACCGCCTGGCCGTCATCCACGCGGCAGCCCAGCCGGACCGCGCCGCCGGGACGTCCGCGTACGGCTTCCAGGGCGTTCTTCAGCAGGTTGATCAGCGCCTGCTCGATGAGGTCCGGGTCGGCGAGCAGGACCATGCCGGCCGGTTCGACCGAGCTCTGGTAATCGACCCCAGCCTCGCTCATCAGCGGGGCCAGCAGGCGATCGAGGCCCCGGACGAAATCGCCGGCGGCGATGCGGGCCTTTTCGGCGCGGGGCAGGTCGGTCAGGCGCCGATAGCGCTCGACGAAGCTCATCAGCCCGGCGCTGCGGCGCGCGATCACCTCCACGGCGTCGCGGACCTCGACGGGATCGACCTCGCCGGCGTCGAGGCGGCCCGCAAGGCTGCTGGAGATGGAACAGACCGGGGTCAGCGAGTTCATCATCTCGTGGGCCAGCACGCGGACGAGGTCGTGCCAGGCCTTCAGCTCGACCACGTCGAGATCGCCGACCAGGCTCTGCAGCGAGATGAGCCGGTAGTCCTGGGACGCCGCGGTGAACCGGCTGATCTGGGCGAGGACCGCGCGGCCGTCCTGCAGGCGCAGGATGACGCTCGCGCCAGGCGCAAGGTCGATGAGGCGACGGGTGGTCTCCTCGGAAAGCCCGGGCGCGGCGGCAAGCGGGCCGGACACCGCGCCCAGCCGGCGCGCGGCCTGGTTGGCGCTGAGGATCACGCCCTTGGCGTCGATCACCAGCAGGGCGGCGGCGACGGTGTCGGTCAGGGCTTCCAGGTGGTCGATCCGCCGCTGGCGCTCGGCGCGGGCTACGCCGAGCCTGACGAGGGCGGCGTCGATCGCCTGCGCCATCTGGCGGAAGCCTGGACGCGGCGCGGGCCGCTCGTGTCCCTCGGCGGCGAGGCCGTCGATGAACTGCGCGAACATCCGGTCCGCCGAGCCCACGCTGCGCACCAGGTCGGCCAGCAGGATCAGGATCAGGGCTACGAGCACCGCGGCGGTCGCGTAGTAGCGGGCCGCCACCGCCGCGGCGACGCCGAAGGCGATGAGACCGATCAGGATCGCGCGGACGGCGACCCCGACGCCGAACCTCAGGTCGCCCAGGCGGCCGCTAAAGGCCATGACGTTCCATCCGCCGGTAGAGGGCCGGGCGGGTGAGGCCGAGG
>DASPLZ010000245.1:0-4249 GCA_035627295.1 Phenylobacterium sp.
CGGCTTACGTCGACCATGTCTTTGAGAGCCTCTGGCCCAAGCAGTCGCGCGGCGTGCCGTGGTTCTCCGCCGGCATGCGCGACCTGCACGACGTCGTTGAACTGCGCGAGGCGCTGCGGATCAAGAAGCGCGTCGAGGCGTGCCTGGCCATCATCGAGACCCCGGCGGTGGACGACACCGAGAGCGGGCGACCGCCCGGCATCGGCGAGCAGAAGAAGGCGCCGAGCGGCCGGACGCTGGAGACCCTGCGCCCAGGGATGATCCACCGGACCTCGCCGGGTTCGACGATCACCACGGTGAACCCGTCGTCGAGCGGGGAGGGCGACGCCTTCCTCCGCCAGGAGATGATGGGGGTCTCGGCGGGCTGGGGCGTGCCGTTCCATATCGTCACCGGCAACGTGAACGATGTGAACTACACCAGCCTGCGGGCCGACAAGGTCATGTACGACCTGCGGCTCGACGACTGGATCGCCAACACCGTCGACCCGTTCGGCTGCACGCCGGCGTTTCGGCGCCGGATGCAGGTGGAGGCGCTGCGCCGCAACGAGCCGCGCCTGACGCAGGTGCGCTCCGAGTGGATTCCCGCGCCGCGGATCGTCACCGATCCGCTGAAGGACATCGCCGCCGAGATCATGGAGGTACGCGCCTTCCCCGGCATGCTGGGGCGCTCGCTGGCCTCTCGCGGCCTCGATCTTCGTCGCTCCACCGCCGAGCAGAAGGCGACGAACGCTCTGCTCGACGACGCCGGCGTGGTGCTGGACACCGACCCGCGCAAGATCAACGGCGCGGGGACCGTTCAGGCGCCCGTCGGCTTCGTGCTGCCGAAGGCCAAGCCCGGCGACGGGGAAGACCGCTCTCGGGCGCTCGACTTCATGGGCCGCATGACCCAGGCGCTGCTCGCCCGCGATCAGGCGGCGATCCGCTCCGGCTATGCCGAGGCCTCCACCGCGACCCGCGCCGGCGACCCGATGGGCGCCGTCTACGGGGCCATTCTGGACATCCTCACCGAGGACTGAGGGACACCTTAGATGCCGATCGAGAACACCCGCCGCGCCGTAGGCGTGGGCGTGCAGAGCCGCGCCGCCAAGTCGACGACCTATGACCCGGAAGCCCGGACGGTCGAGCTGGTGGTCGCCACCGAAACGCCCGTGCGGACCCCGGGATGGAAGATCGGCATCGACACCGACTACTGGGAAATCCTGGAGTGCTCGCGGGACGCCGTCGACCTGTCGCAGGTCGAGGCGGGCAACGCGCCCCTGCTCGACACCCACGACCGCTTCAGCCTTGACGGCCAGCTCGGCCGGCTCCGTCAAGCGCGTGTCGAGAACAATCAAGTCATCGTGCTGGCCGCCCTTGGCGAGAGCGAGAAGGCGCGCACTCTCGAAGCCGACATCGCTGCCGACACGGCCCCCTCGGTCAGCGCGGGCTACGTCATCCAGGAGCTTATCCTGGTTCGAAATCCCGGCGGGGACGAGCTTCCCGTCTATCGCGCGAAGAAATGGCGCCTGCGCGAAGCCACCTTCTGCCCCATCGGGGCCGACCCGCTGGCCCGGGTGCGATCGGCCGAAGACACCCATCAATGCTTCATCACGGAGGGCGCAATGCCTGAAGCCAATACCGCCTCGGGCGAAAACGCCCGCAACACCAACGATGACCTCGAGGCCCGCATCGGCGTGGCCCGTCTCGCCGAGGCCGAAGCCAATGCGGCGACCGCTCGCGCCCGTCAGGCGGCGGCCGAGGGCGATCTGGAGCGCTCCCGCGCTTCCGGCGACAGCAACGGCGCCGCCGACGAAGGCGTGGATGTTGGTGAAGGCGCCCGCTCCGAGGACGCCATGACGCCCGCCATCGTGATCGAGCTGCAGGAGCAAGCCCGTAGTCTCGGGCTCGACGATGACGAGAGCGTCCGCACCGCCCTGACCGCGCCCGGGGCGACCCGCGCGGCGGTGAACACCGCGATCCTCTCGGCCGCCGCCGCCCGCCAGTCCGCCGCCACCAGCGGCGTCGCCGCCGGCGAAGGCGCCCGCGTCGGCCGCGAGGCGTCCGAGAACCAGCGCGACGGCATGGTCGAAGCCCTCGCGGCCCGCATGGCCGGCCGCGCCGTCGAGGAGATCGGCCGTGGCTTCCGCGGCTACTCGGTGCTGGAACTCTGGGGCCAGCGCATGGGCATCTCCGGCCTGCGCGATCCGCTCGACATCTACGAGCGTATCCGCGAGCGCAGCATGAACACCACTTCGGACTTCCCGCTGCTGCTCGAAAACGCCGCCAACAAGAACCTGCTGGCCGCCTATCAGCTGCAGGCGCCGACCTACCGCTCCTGGGCGGTGCGCCGGTCGTTCAACGACTTCAAGCCGCAGTCCTTCCTGCGCGTCGGCGACTTCCCGGCGCTCCTGGACCTGGGCGAAGGCGGCGAGATCAAGGCCGGCACGCTGAACGAGAGCAAGGAAACCGCCAAGCTCACCACCAAGGGCCGCCTGATCACCCTGACCCGTCAGGTGCTGATCAACGACGATCTCGGGGCTATGGGCGACTTCGCCGCCGGCGCCGGGCGGCAAGCGGCGCGGGTCGAGAACGCGATGGCCTATCAGGTGCTCCTCGCCAACGGCGGTGCCGGGCCGAAGTTGGCGGACGGCAAGAACATGTTCCACACCGACCACGGCAACCTCGCCGCGGTCGCGGCCGGGGTCACGGAGGAAAGCCTGACGGCGGCGCGTAAGGCGGGGCGGCTGCAGAAAGACCTCGACAACCAGCCGCTCAACCTGGACCTGCCGATCCTGCTGCTCGGCCCGAACAAGGAGAGCGAGGCGGAGAAGATCCTGGCCCCGATCACCCCGGTGGACTCGGCGAAGGTCAACATCTTCGCCGGCAAGAAGCGGATCGTGTCGGACGCCTGGATCAGCGACAACGCCTGGTGGACCCTGGCCGACCCGGCCGGTGGCGAATCCAACTTCGTCTACGGCTACCTGCGCGACCAGGAAGCCCCGATGATCCGCCAGTCCACCCCGTTCAACTACGACGGCGTCAGCTTCGCCACCATCCACGACTTCGCGGTCGGCGGCATCGACTCCCGCTTCGGCTACCGCAACGCGGGCGCCTAACAGCGGACCTTCGCCTTCGTAGGCGAGCACATGGGCGGGGGCGCCTCGCGCGCCCCCGTTTCACCCCTCCAGCCCCCTCAGACAGACGCCGACCCCCAAGCCCTCGCTCGCCGAGGGCTTGCGAGTCCGCGCCGCGGCGACCCGCCGCCCGCTTCAACCCTTGGAGAGAAACATGGCCAAGAATTTTGTGATGTCCGGCGATGTCGTCGACGTCGCGGCGGCGCCGTCCGGCGGCGTCGCCTCCGGCGCGCCGGTGCTGATCGGCGATCTGCTCGGCGTGCCGCAGACCTCCGCCGCCGAAGGCGAGCCGTTCACCATGGCGGTGACCGGCGTCCACGATCTGCCCGCCAACACCCATGCGTCGTCCCAGGCCATCGCCGATGGCGCGATCGCCTACTGGGATGCCTCGACCAAGGCGGTGACCGCGACCAAGGGCACCAACAAGCCCATCGGCCACGTGGTTGGGGGCGCCAAGGCCTCGACTTCCGCCATTGCCCGCGTGCGCCTGCAGCAAGGCGGCGTCGCCGCGGCCGCCTAACCCAGGAAGCTGCGAGTGCTCCCCGCCGCGCGCGTCTATGATGCGGTGTTCCGCCGCTCGGGCCTGCCCGCCGTCTATTCGGACGACGAGACCCCGGCGACGGACTGCCGCGTCGTGCGCCACACCGCGCAGATCGAGCGCGAGCGGGGAGTGGCCGGCTTTCGGGTAGGAGACTTCGGCGTCGCCGAGTTTCCCCGTCACCTCCTTGTCCGCCAACCGGAGGTCGCCACGCCGCGGGCTGGCGGCAAGGTGGTGATCCTCGACCAAGCGACCCTGGCGCCCGTGGAGACCTGGCGCATCGGCGCGGACCACCCAGTCCCGCACGACGCCGACGGCTACGTCTGGCGGATGGCCGTCGTGCGGGAGGACGGCTGATGGCGTCGCTGAACAAGGTGCGCGCGGCGCACGATACGCTCGGCGCGCTTCTCGTCGCTCTGGCGCCGGACGGCGCGGCGCTGGCGCGCAATCCCGGCGGACACACCGCGCCCAAGGCCCGTGAGGCCGGGGTGCTGGTTCCCTATTTCGCCCTGGTCGATGACCGGGATCCGTCGGTGCTGGCGGCCCTGCTAGGCGGCGGCAATCCGACCTACGATCTCTCGGTGACCCCGACGGTCAC
>DASPLZ010000246.1:0-4031 GCA_035627295.1 Phenylobacterium sp.
GCCCGGCCAGACCCGCACCTATCAGCCGTCGCGCGACCGCCGCGACGACCGCGCCTCGACCACCACCTTCCGTCCGGACCGCCCGGCCGGCGGCGGCCGCTTCGAAGGCGCCTCCTTCAACCAGCGCGCCCCGCGCGCCGACGACCGCGGGCCGCGCCCGCCGCGTACGGATGATCGTCCGCCGCGCCGCGACGAGGCCCCGCGCCTGCCGCGCGACGGCGAGCCGGTCCGCTATTCCGCCCTCGCGCCGCAGCGCGGCCCGGGCGGCCGCGACGGCCAGCGCTCCGGCCCCGGCGGCCCGCGCGCGCCGCGCCTCGGCCCGGCCGCGCCGCCGCCGGCGCCGGAATTCCAGCGCGCCGCCCGCCAGGCCCCGCGCCCGGGCTCGGCCAACCTCGACCGCAAGCCGGACGATGACGACGCCCGTCGCCGCGGCCCGGCCGGCGACAACCCGCGCAACGCCATCTCCCGCGCCAAGGGCGCCCCGCAGCGCCGCGAAGGGCGCCTCACCATCCAGGCCGTGGCCGGGGACGACGAGGGCGCCGTCGAGCGCATGCGCTCCCTCGCCTCGGTCCGCCGGGCGCGTGAACGCGAGCGTGAGAAGCGCAAGGGCGGCGGCGTCGAGCAGGCCCGCGTGGCCCGCGAGGTGGTCATCCCCGACATCATCACCGTGCAGGAGCTGTCCAACCGGATGGCCGTGCGCGGCGTCGACATCATCAAGTTCCTGATGCGTCAGGGCGTGATGCTGAAGATCAACGACGTCATCGACAACGACACCGCCGAACTGGTGGCCACCGAGTTCGGCCACACCGTCAAGCGCGTCTCGGAGAGCGACATCGAGACCGGCTTCCTGGGCGACGACGACATCGACGATCACCTGGAGCCCCGCCCGCCGGTGGTGGCGGTGGTCGGCCACGTCGACCACGGCAAGACCAGCCTGCTGGACGCCCTGCGCTCCACGGACGTGGCGACCGGCGAGCACGGCGGCATCACCCAGCACATCGGCGCCTACCAGGTGCAGGTGGAAAGCGGCGATCGCGTCACCTTCCTCGACACGCCCGGCCACGCGGCCTTCACCGCCATGCGCGCCCGCGGGGCGAACGTGGCCGACATCGTCATCCTGGTGGTGGCGGCCGACGACGGCGTGATGCCCCAGACCATCGAGGCCATCAATCACGCCAAGGCGGCCGGCGCGCCGATCATCGTCGCCATCAACAAGATGGATAAGCCGGGCGCCGACCCGACCAAGGTGATCAACGAGCTCCTGCAGCACGAGATCATCGCCGAAAGCCTGGGCGGCGAGACCCAGACCGTCGAGGTCTCGGCGCTGAAGAAGACCGGCCTCGACGAGCTGATCGAGCGCATCCTGCTGCAGGCCGAGATCCTCGAACTGCGCGCCAACCCCGACCGCACCGCCGAGGGCGTGGTGATCGAGGCCAAGGTCGACCGCGGCCGCGGCGCGGTCTCCACCGTTCTCGTCCGCCGCGGCACCCTGAAGCGCGGCGACATCGTGGTGGCCGGCGCCAACTGGGGCCGGGTGCGCGCGGTGCTCAACGAGCGCGGCGAGCAGCTGCAGGCCGCAGGCCCCGCGACGCCCGTGGAGATCCTCGGCCTCGACGGCACGCCCGATCCGGGCGAGGCCTTCGCCGTGGTCGAGAACGAGGCCCGCGCGCGGGAACTCACGGAATACCGCGCCAGAGCCAAGCGCGAGAAGTCGATGGTCTCCGTCGGCGCCGCCGGCAGCTTGGCCGACATGATGGCCAAGCTCTCGGACAAGAAGGTCTCGGAGCTGCCGCTGGTGATCCGCGCCGACGTGCAGGGGTCCGCCGAAGCCATCGTCGGCTCGCTGGCCAAGATGGCCACCGACGAGGTGCGCGCGCGCATCATCCTCTCGGGCGCCGGCCAGATCAACGAGAGCGACGTGATGCTGGCCAAGGGCGCCGGCGCGCCGATCCTCGGCTTCAACGTGCGTGCGTCCAAGCAGGCCCGCGAGCTGGCCGACCGCGAGGGCGTCGAGATCCGCTACTACGCGGTGATCTACGACCTCCTGGACGACATCAAGGGCGTGCTCTCGGGCATGCTGGCGCCGCTGCAGAGGGAAACCTTCCTGGGCAACGCCAACGTGCTGCAGGTCTTCGACATCACCAAGGTCGGCAAGGTGGCCGGCTGCCGCGTGACCGAAGGCGTGGTGCGCAGAGGCGCCCGCGTGCGGATCGTGCGCGAGGGCATCGTGGTGCTCGAGCTCGGCACCCTGCAGACCCTCAAGCGCTTCAAGGACGAGGTGGCCGAGGTCACCGCGGGCATGGAGTGCGGCATGCAGTTCGCCGGCTTCCAGGACATCCGCGAGGGCGACGTGATCGAGTGCTTCACCCTCGAGGAAGTCGCCCGGACGCTCGACTAGGGCGCCCGACGCGCGGCGGCGAGTTCGCGCGCCAGCCGCGCGGAGTCGCCCTGCGTCGACAGCCAGATCAGCACCTCGGTCGCCGCGCTGACCACGGCGTCCAGCGCGCGGCCGAGCGCCTGCTTGGGCCGGCGCTCGGCGACCGCGTGGGTCAGGTGTCCTTGCTCCTGTTCGCCGATTTCACGGATGGTCCGAGAGAGTTCCGGGTCCCGCCCGCCGAGGAACGCCAGCTGGTCGTCCAGATGCTGATGGACGGTGCGCTCCACCGCCTCGGTGCAGATCAACACCGCCTGGCGTCCCAATAGCCCGGTGAAGGCGCCCAGCGCCGCCCCGCCCAGTCCCCAGGTCCACATCGCCCGGCACGGCCGTGCGTTGCGCGCCGGCATCAGGGCGCGAAAGCGCCTCCGGTGCTCCAGTTCGTGCGACAGGGTCTCGGCCAGGAACGGCGTCAGCTCCGGGCAGCGCCAGCGGGCGGCGGCCAGCTGGGCGCGATAGATGGCGATCGCGCCATGCTCTCCTCCGTGGTTGACCCGCAGGATGCGGGCGATGGCGTCGCGCCGGCGCATGGCCCATCTTCGAGCCGATCCGCCATTCGCGCCAGCCGGGGGAGGGAAATTCGGCGTCGCGCGCGCTATCCCTGTCGCATGGCGACCAAGCAACCCCGCGGCCGGCCGCGCCATGACGACCTCCTGACCCCCGCCGAATGGCGCGTGGTCGAGGCCGTGCGCCACGGGATGAGCAACCGCCAGATCGCCTCGCGCCGGGGCGTCAGCCTGGATGCGGTGAAGTTCCATGTCGCCAACGCGGTGGGAAAGCTCGGCCTGGCGGACCGCGCCGCCCTGCGCCGCTGGGACGGGATCAGCCGCGCCAGCGCCCTCCACGGACAGGAGATCGACATGGACCAGCCGCTGCAGCTTGGACCCATCGGCCAGATCGGCCGCTCGGTGAAGGACATCGCCGAGGCCGAGCGCTGGTATCGCGAGGCGCTCGGCCTTTCGCACCTCTACACCTTCGGCAAGCTCGCCTTCTTCGACTGCGGCGGCGTCCGGCTCTTCCTGGAGGAAGGCGAGGGCCACGCCGACTCGGTGATCTACTTCCGCGTTCCCGACATCCGCGCCGCCCACGCCGCGCTCCAGGCGCGCGGGATCGAGTTCGCCCAGGCGCCGCACATGATCCACCGCCACGAAGACGGCATGGAGGAGTGGATGGCCTTCTTCTACGACAACGAGCGCCGCCTGCTCTCGATCATGTCCCAGGTGCGGGCCGGCTGACGATCTTCGCCCGTCCGGTTCTGGAGCGGGCGCGCCGCCTCGGCTATGACTGGAGGCCGCCCCGCGTCGCAACGCAGCCGCCGGACCCCCGCGTGATCAGAAGCGCCCTTCTCGCCTGCCTCCTCGCCCTTGGCCTCGCCGGCTGCGCCACGGTGCAGCGCTACGATGCGGCGGCCGATGTCCACGCCCTCCTGGTCGCCATCCGCGACAACGACCGGGCGACCTTCGACGCCCACGTCGACAAGGCCGCGCTGAAGCGCCAGATCGAGGCCCGGCTGGTGGCCGAGACGCGCGGCGCCCCTGTCCGCGAGGAATGGAAGGCGCTCGGCATGCTGCTGGCCCAGCCGGCGGCCTCGATCGCC
>DASPLZ010000247.1:0-2977 GCA_035627295.1 Phenylobacterium sp.
GCCTAGCAGGCCGACGTAGAAGGCCGCCGACGGCAGGGCCGCCCGGAGCGCCGCCTCGTCGTGATCCATGTCATGGGTCGCGGTCGCCACCGCCGTCCAGCGGTCAAGGCCGATGGCGCCGAGCGCCGCGTCGGCGGCCTCGCGCCGGTAGGCCACGCCCGTCAGCGGCGGCGGCTCCAAGGGGCCGTTGGGACGGATCAAGGTCGTCTCGAACCCGGCCTGCGCGCCGAGCGAAGCGATGGCGAGGGCCGACGGGTCGCTTCCGGTGACGATGAGACGGTAGCCCGGCTCGTAGACGCGTACGGCCGCCCCCTCCCAGGGCCGCTGTCGATCCGTGGGCTGCGCCTCGCGCCTGGCGCCATCGGTGACCCAGGCGACCGGCCGGCGGGCGTCGAAGGCGGCGAGGAGGTCCCCCAGCGCCGGATCGTCCGGCGCCACCCGCTCGACCAGCAGCTCGATCCCCGCCCCGCAGAGCAGGCGGATGTCCGGCCAGGGGCTGCCCTCGCCATAGACCAGCCGGCGCGGCTCGCCGTCCGCCAGGCAGGCCTCGGCGTGCAGCGCCACGTCGCCCTCGACGCAGCCGCCGGAGAGGTGGCCCGCCACCAGCCCCTCGGCGAACACCATCTGCGTGCCGACCGGCCGCGGACTGCCGCCCTCGGCGCGGACGAGGGTGACCAGGGCCGCCGGCTTGCCCGCCTCGCGCGCCGCCCGCAGCGCCGGGCGCATGTCGTCGGCGAGGCCGAACAACGGCCAGTCTGGCAGGGGGCCGAGCATCCTCGTCCCTTAACTCCCGCTAAACCCTCTGGATACGGGTTCTTTAGGTCTGGCTGCGCATGGTGCCGCCTCAATTTCACGGCGAGCCAAGCAAGAACCGCATGACCTGCCCCACCTCCAAGCTCGGTTTCGGCGCGGCCCAGTTCGGGCTCGACAGCGCCGGCGTGGGCCATCGCGGCCGTTCTCCCGAGCAGGAGGCCGGCGACATCCTGGCCATCGCCGCCCGCGCCGGCCTGCCGGTGTTCGACGCCTCCGGCGCGAGCGCGCGCGGCGAGAGCGTGCTGGGCGAGATCCTGCCCAGGCCCAACCCGTTCCGCACCGCCATCCGCGCCGCGCGGCCGGACCGCGGGCCGGACTTCATCGAGGCCGAAATCCTGGCCACGCTCGCCCGCATGAAGCTGCAGAGCGTCGACACCATCCTGGTCTCTTCGGCCGCCGACCTGCTCGGCCCCTATGGCGCGGAGCTCTGGGACCGGCTGCGGGTGATGAAGGACACCGGCTTCTGCCGCCGCATCGGCCTGTCGCTCTACGCCTCGGACGATCCGCTGGGCATGGCCCGCCGCTTCCGGCCGGACGTGCTGCAGGCGCCCGCGAGCCTCCTCGACCAGCGCCTGCTGCTTGATGGCACCCTCGCCGCCGTCGCCGAGATGGGCGTCGAGGTGCACCTGCGCTCGATCTTCCTGAACGGCCTCTTGTTCCTGCCGCCCGACCGGGTGCCGGCGCAGCTGAAGGGCGCCGCCGGGCGCCTGTCGCGCGCCCGCCGGATGATCGCCGAGGGCCGCTCCGACCCGCTGCAGGCTGCGCTCGGCTTCGCCCTGTCGCGCCCCGAAGCCTCGGCTGTCCTGGTCGGCGTCACCTCCTCCTCGGAGATGTCGGCGGTGATCGCGGCGGCCTCGAGCCCGCCGCCGGACCTGGACTGGGACGACATGGCCCTCGACGACCCGGTCGCCCTCGACCCCCGCCGCTGGGCGGCCGCCTGAGACTTCGAAGCTGAACGGCCCTGCGTCCTTCGAGACGCCCGCTTCGCGGGCTCCTCAGGATGACGAAGTCAGCACCAACCCTAGTCATGGTGAGGAGCGCGCAGCGCGTCTCGAACCACGCAAGGCCTTGCCGCCTCAGTTCCTCAGCCGAACCCCGACGTAGACCGCCGTGCCCGCCTCGCCGTAGCCGAAGGTCTCCTGGTAGTCGGTCCCGGTCAGGTTCTCGACGCGGGCGGTGAGCTTGATGCGCTCGCTCACCGCATAGCCGGCCGCAAGGTCCACTACGCCGAAGCCGTCGCGGCGAACCCGCGAGAAGCCGTCCCGCGCGGTGTCCGCCTGGGCGGACTCCGCCCGCAAGGTCAGGGCGCCGTCCCACCGGCCGTCGTCGTAGAGCAGGCTGACCGCGCCTGACCGCTCCGGCACGCGGAGCAGCTCCAGGCCCGTGGAACGGTCCTCCGATTCGGTGAAGGCGAAGGCCGCCTTGAGCCGCAGGGCGTCGGTCAGGGCCGCGTCGGCCTCCAGCTCCAGGCCGCTGCTGCGAGTCCGGGCGATGTTGATGTAGCGGCTGGCGACATAGGCGATCTGGTCCTTCACGCTCAGCCGCCAGGCGGTGGCCGCGGCGCCGATCCGCCCGTCCGGCGAGCGCCAGCCGAGGCGCAGGTCGTAGCCCTCGGCCGTCTCGGCCTTCAGCGGGACCGGCGGGGCGAAGCAGAAGTCGCAGACGATCTGGCTGATGGTCGGCGCCTTGAAGCCCGTGCCGCCCGAGAGGGTCAGGGTCAGGCCCGGCGCGACCTGGCCGGCCAGCGACAGGCGCCCGGTGGTGCGCCCGCCATAGTCGTCGGTGTCGTCGTGGCGCAGGCTGGCGGTGGCGACGAAGCGCTCCGAGGGCCGGAAGCGGGCGACGCCGAAGCCCGCCGTCGCGCCGGCGTCGGCATCGGCCCGGCCGTCGAGGTCGGCGTTCGCCGCCTCGCGCTCGAGGCCGAGGGCGAAGCTCCAGGGATCGTCCATCCCGCCCCGGCGGCCGAGCCAGCGGAAGGTGCGGCTGTCGGCCCGGTAGCGCGAGGGAGAGTCGGAGAGGTTCTCCCGGTCGATGTCGTAGGCGCTGAGGCTGAACTCGTGGTCGAGCCCGACGAGGCCGGCCAGCCGCCCCCGCGCGAAGCCGGACCAGGTCTGGCTCTGGTAGCGGTCGGGCGTGTCGCCGAGCAGGAAGTCCGGGAAGGGAA
>DASPLZ010000248.1:0-4727 GCA_035627295.1 Phenylobacterium sp.
GCGAACTAGCCCCGCCGGCGCGGCTTGATCCTGACGTAAGTTGCAGGTCTAAGCGCTCGCGACGACACCCGCGAAAACTTAAGCGCCGGCATGAGCTTCTTCCAACGCTGCGTCACGGGCGCCTTGCGCGCCTACAAGCTGACGCTCTCGCCCCTGATCGGGCCGAGCTGCCGGTTCGCTCCCACCTGTTCGGAGTACGCAGCTGAGGCCCTGATCGCACACGGGCCGTTGCGCGGATCCTTCCTGGCCGCCCGGCGCCTGTGTCGATGCAATCCCTGGGGCGGTTCCGGGTATGACCCCGTGCCGCCCCCGCGCCAAGGCGCGCGGAAATGGACGACTGAGACATGATTGACCTTATCTTCCCCGACGGCTCCCAGCGACAGGTGGAGCCTGGCCAGACGGGGCGCGACATCGCCGCCTCGATCTCCAAGTCCCTCGAGAAGAAGGCGGCCCTCGTCCGCCTCGACGGCGAACTGCTGGACCTCGACCGCCCGCTGCCCAAGGGCGGCAGGTTCGAGATCCTGACGCGCGACCACCCGGACGTGCTGGAGACCATCCGCCACGACGTCAGCCACATCATGGCCGAGGCGGTGCAGGAGCTCTTCCCCGGCACCCAGGTGACGATCGGCCCCTCGATCGAGGACGGCTTCTACTACGACTTCGCCCGCGACGAGCCCTTCAGCCTCGACGATCTCGCCAAGATCGAGGCGCGCATGAAGGAGATCGTCGACCGCGACGAGAAGATCGTGCGCGAGGAGTGGGACCGGGACGAGGCGGTGAAGCACTTCGGCGAGATCGGCGAGAAGTATAAGGCCGAGATCATCCGCGATCTGCCGGCCGGCGAGACGATCACGGTCTATCGCCAGGGCCAGTGGAAGGATCTCTGCCGCGGGCCGCACCTGCCGTCGACGAAGACGGCCGGCAAGGCCTTCAAGCTGACCAAGCTCGCCGGCGCCTACTGGCGGGGCGACCACCGCAACCCGATGCTGCAGCGGATCTACGGCACGGCCTGGGCCTCGGAAGAGGACCTGGAGGCGCACCTGAAGCGCCTGGAGGAGGCCGAGAAGCGCGACCACCGCAAGATCGGCCAGGCCATGGACCTTTTCCACATCCAGGAAGAGGGCAAGGGGATGGTCTTCTGGCATCCCAAGGGCTGGACCCTCTACCGGACGCTGCAGAACTACATTCGCCGCAACCTCGAGGCCGAGGGCTATGTGGAGGTGAAGACGCCGCAGATCCTCGACCGCTCGCTCTGGGAGAAGTCAGGCCACTGGGACAAGTTCCACGCCTCGATGTTCACCTGCGAGACGGATGAAGGCGAGGTTCTGGCGGTCAAGCCGATGAACTGCCCGGGCCACGTGCAGATCTTCAACCACGGACAGCGCAGCTATCGCGAGCTGCCGATCCGCATGGCCGAGTTCGACGGCCTGCACCGCTACGAAGCCTCCGGCGGCCTGCACGGCATCCTGCGGGTGCGCGGCATGGCGCAGGACGACGCCCACATCTTCTGCCGCGAGGACCAGATCGAAGAAGAGTCCAAGGCCTTTGTGAAGCTGCTGCAGCAGGTCTACGCCGACCTGGAGGTCGAACTGCATTCGGTGAAGCTCGCCCTGCGCCCGGACCTGCGTCACGGCACGGACGAGCTTTGGGACGTCGCCGAGCAGAAACTGGAGCGTGCGGCGCTCGCCTGTGGAATCGAAGTCGAAAAGCTGCCGAACGAAGGCGCCTTCTACGGCCCGAAACTCGAATTCCATCTGAGGGATGCGATCGGCCGCACCTGGCAGTGCGGTACACTACAGCTCGACTATGTGTTACCTGAGCGACTCGATGCGTCGTATGTCGGCGAGGACGGTCAGAAGCACCGGCCGGTGATGCTGCATCGGGCGATCCTGGGGAGTCTGGAACGATTCCTCGGAGTGTTGATTGAGCATCATGCGGGGGCCTTCCCGCTGTGGCTGGCGCCGACCCAGGTGGTCGTCGCCACAATTACGTCCGATGCGGACGGGTACGCTGAAGAAGCGGCCCGGCGGCTTCGAGCGGCGGGGCTGAGAGTGGAAACCGATCTGCGTAACGAGAAGATCAACTACAAGGTCCGCGAGCACAGCCTGGCCAAGACCCCGGTGATCGCCGTGGTCGGGCGCCGGGAGGCCGAGGAGGGCAAGGTCGCCCTTCGCCGGCTGGGTTCGCCGGATCAGGAAGTCCTCAGCCTCGACGACGCGATTCAGGGGTTGCGTAAAAACGCAACATCGCCTGATATGGCGCGGGGCGAGCTTCTGTAGGGTCCCCGTGGACCCGCAGCGTTGAGTGCTGGAGGCCGGATGAACAGCATCGCCCGGAAGATCGTCGCGGCCGAGCCCGCGCCCGAGGTCCTGGACCCCGGGAAGCGACGCCCGAAAGTCTCCGTGGTGATGGTGGTCTACCGGACCGGCGAGGCGCTGCGCCACAGCATCGACTGCGTGCTGCGCGAGCCGTTGGTCGACGAGTTCGTCATCGTCGACAACGGCTCGCCGGAACTCGATTCGGTCTGGCTGCAGACCCTGGCCTCGCGCGAGCCGAAGGTGCTGCTCAAGCAGGGTCACGGCAACGTCGGCTTCGCCAAGGGGGCCAACATGGGCGCCCGCGCGGCCGGCGGCGACATCCTGGTGTTCCTCAACCCCGACGCCTTCCTGCAGCCGGGCTGCATCGAGCAACTCGCGCGCGCCATCGAGAACGAGGCGCGCCTCACCGTCGTCGGCGGCCGGGTGCTGAACGCCGACCGCACCGAGCAGCGCGGCGCCCGGCGCGGCGAGATCACGCCGGTCTCGGCGCTGATGAGCTTCAGCCACCTGGCCCGCAACAAGGCCTGGCGGCGCTACGAGGTGCACCGCGAGTTCGAGGCCCCGCCGGAAGGCGTGGTGGCCATCCCGACCATCTCCGGCGCCTGCTTCGCCATGCGCCATGAGGACTTCGACGCGGTCGAGGGCTTCGACGAGGGCTATTTCCTGCACGTCGAGGACGTGGACCTGTGCTGGCGCGTGCGCCGGCAGGGCGGCCAGGTGCTGTTCCAGCCGAAGGCCGAGGTGATCCACCTGGGCCACACCAGCCAGACCAGCCCGCTGAAGGTGGAGTTCCACAAGGGCGTCGGCCTGGCCCGCTATTTCCGTAAGCGCGCGGCGACGGTGGCCGAGCATCTGACGGCCTGGTTGCTCTCGCCGCTGATCGTCTGCACGGCGGTGGCGAGGCCGATCGTCCGCGGGGCCGTGGCTCGGCGCTGAGGCGCCTTGCGTGGTTCGAGACGCGGCCTTCGGCCGCTCCTCACCATGACTAGGTTTGCGTATCCGCTGAGTTCGTCATCCTGAGGAGCGCGAAGCGCGTCTCGAAGGACGCACGCCCTTTCAGCTGGGAAACCCGCCGGCCCGCGCCAGCGAGCTCGCCGGCGCCTTGCCGAGCAGGCCCGACGCCCACTTGGCCGTCTCGATGAGGCGGCCGAGGTCGAGGCCCGTCTCGAACCCGGCCCGCTCCAGCATGTAGACGAGGTCCTCGGTCCCGATGTTCCCGGTCGCCGCCGGCGCGAAGGGGCAGCCGCCGAGGCCGCCGCAGCTGGCGTCCAGCACATCCACGCCCGTCTCGACGCTGGCGAATGCGTTGGCGAGGCCCGTGTTGCGGGTGTCGTGGAAGTGCATCCGCAGACGCGCGTCCGGCGCGGCCTTGCGGACGGCCTCGATGCGGCGGCGGACCATCCAGGGGTCGGCGACGCCGATGGTGTCGCCGAGCGCGATCTCGCCGATGCCGGCAAGGGCGGCCTCGCGGGCGATGGCGGCCACCTGGTCCTCGCTGACCTCGCCGTCGAAGGGATCGCCGAACGCCACCGAGATGGTCAGCGAGAGCGGCGGCCCGCCCTCGGCCGCCTGCCGCGCGGCGATCTCGGCCATGGTCCGGACCTGCTCGGTCACCGGCGCGCCCTGGTTGCGGATCCCGAAGCCGTCCGAGGCGCAGACCACGACGTTGGCCTCGTCGCAGCCGGCGGCGAGGCAGCGGTCCCAGCCGCGCATGTTGAGCACCAGGCCGATCCGCGAAGCCCTCGGGTTCGCCGGCAGGGCCGCCATCACCTCCTCGGCGCCGGCCATCTGCGGCACCCGGCGCGGGTTGACGAAGGAGACCGCCTCGACGCGCCGCGCGCCGCAGGCCTCCAGGCGGGCGATGAACTCGACCTTCTGCTCGACTTCGAGGGTCGCGGCCTCGTTCTGCAGCCCGTCGCGGGGGCCGACCTCGACGATCTGGATGGGGCGGCTCATGGGACGCTCCGGGGTTCGGCTGGCGCATATATGGTCAGCCGCACCTCGTCGCCATTGGAGTAGTCGAGGCCCTCGACCACGCCTACCTGGCGCGCCTGCGCCCCGTGCTCGGCCAGCCGTTGGCGGAAGGCGGCCATCTCGCGGCCCTCGACAATGGCCGGGCGGCCCTCGGCGATGGCGTCGGCGGCGTCGAGCGGGCCGCCGAGGTTCACCTGGGCGCCGATGCCGAACACCAGGCTGGGCTCGGCGTAGCCGGCGATGGCGACCGGGCTGGTCACGATCCCCTGGCGCGGGACGAGGGTGTCGGCGCGCATGGCCTCCACCGTCCGCTGCGAGACCCAGAGCGGCGACAGGTCCGGCGCGACCCAGGCCGCCAGCACCCCGTGTCCGGCGATCCCCAGCGCCAGGGCCGCGCCCAACCCCCGGGCGGCCCGGCGGCGCAGCTGCAGCACC
>DASPLZ010000249.1:0-5549 GCA_035627295.1 Phenylobacterium sp.
CCCTATGTCGAGCGGCCGGTGCGTCAGTACAGGCCGGCGCTGGTCGTTTCCGGTCAGGACCTCCTGCAAGCGCACGGCCTCGTCTGGCTGCTGATGGTGACGAGCGCCGAGAACGCGCGATGGGAGGATGATGTGCCTATCGACGACCTTCCGGCCGCCGGACTGCGCGCGCCCTCGGTGGTGCGAGCGGCCAAGATCGCGACGGTCCAGGCCGCCGACCTGCAGCGGCTCGGCCGACTTTCGGCGGCGGCGCTGCAGCAGGTGAGGGAAATTCTCCTCCGACGCTTCCACACCGCAACCTTGCCGTGATTTGGCCTCAGGCCAGGCTGCAAGCTGCGCCGTGAGGGATCAGGCAGGGAGTGAACGCCCATGAGAGTAGCGTCGCGTCTGCGTACCGTTTCCATGATCGCGCTGGCGGGGCTGGTCGCCTCCGCGCCGATCGCCGCCACCGAGGCCCAGCCGATCCGCCGGCCGATGCCGCCGGTCCACGACGGCGAGCCGACGCCGGCCGCCTGCGCCGCGCTGGGCTTCCGCCAGGACCCCGATCAGGACGCCGCGCGCGGCCGCTTCGCCGGCATGACGGCCTCGCGGCAGGCCGCGAGGCCGAGCGTCGGCCTGCCGCCGCCTCCACCGCCGCCGCCGCGGCCCGCGCTGGCGGCGCCGACGCAGGAGGTGGTCGTCACCGCCTCGAAGCGGATGGCGCCCTCCGCCTATCCCTACGGCCCGCCGCCCGGGGCCATCGACACCGAGCGCTATCCCGACGCCGTCGCCAATCCCGTCAAGCGGGTGGCCGAGGAGCCGGTCTCCACCTTCTCCATCGACGTCGACACCGCCGCCTATTCCAATGTCCGGCGGTTCCTCAACGACGGCCGAAAGCCGCCGAGCGACGCGGTGCGGGTGGAGGAGCTGGTCAACTATTTCGACTACGGCTACCCGCTGCCGGCCAGCCGCGCCGAGCCCTTCCGGCCCTACGTCGCGGTCACCCCCTCGCCGTGGTCCGACGAGCGGCAAATCATCCACATCGGCCTGCAGGGCTATGAGCTTCCCGCGTCCGACCAGCCGCCGCTGAACCTCGTCTTCCTGGTCGACACCTCGGGCTCCATGTGGAGCGAGGACCGGCTGCCGCTGGCGCAGAAGGCGCTCGGCCTGCTGATCGACAGGCTCCGGCCGCAGGACCGCGTCAGCCTGGTGGCCTACGCCGGCTCCGCCGGCGCGGTGCTGGGTCCCACGGGCGGGCGCGAGAAGCTGAAGCTCCGCTGCGCGGTGAACGCCCTGCGCTCCGGCGGCTCAACGGCGGGCGGGGAGGGGCTGGCGCTCGCCTATGCGCTCGCCCAGCAGAACTTCGACCGGCGGGCGGTGAACCGGGTGCTCCTGCTCACCGACGGCGACTTCAACGTCGGCATCGCCGACCCCGAGCGGCTGAAGGACTTCGTCGCCGACAAGCGCAAGACCGGCGTCTACCTGTCGGTCTATGGCTTCGGGCGCGGCAACTACCAGGACGTGATGATGCAGGCCCTGGCCCAGAACGGGAACGGGATCGCCGCCTACATCGACACCCTGTCGGAAGCCCGCAAGCTGCTGCGCGACGAGGTGGCCGCCTCGATGTTTCCCATCGCCGACGACGTGAAGATCCAGGTGGAGTTCAACCCGGCGCGGGTGAGCGAGTACCGGCTGATCGGCTACGAGACGCGACTGCTCAACCGCGAGGACTTCAACAACGACAAGGTCGACGCCGGCGAGGTCGGCTCGGGCGCCTCGGTGACCGCGCTCTACGAGATCACCCCGGTTGGCGCGCGGCCCTCGTCCGATCCGCTGCGCTATGGCCGCCGGCCGGCCGCAGCGGCGCCCACCGGCGAACTCGCCTACCTGAAGGTACGCTACAAGCTGCCCGGACAGCCTGCCTCCAGGCTCATGGAGCGGGCGATCACCCCCCGTGACGCCTACGCCTCGGCCCAGGCGGCGCCGGAGCCCACCCGCTGGGCCCTGGCGGTGGCCGGCTTCGGGCAGAAGCTGCGCGGCGATCCCTGGGTGGCCGACAGCTTCGGCTGGAGCCGCATCGGCGAGCTGGCCCAGGGCGCCCGCGGAGATGATCCCTACGGGATGCGCGCCGAGTTCGTGCAGTTGGTGCGGGGCGCCGGCGAGGCGCGCAGCGTCAACGACCGCTCCTAGACGCGTGACGGCGCCGCCCTTTCGAAGCGGCGCCGTCGCAACCCAACCGACTCTCTGCGTGTTGAAAGCACAGCGCCGGCGAAGCGCCGCCTGCGCATCATTCGGGGAGGTTTCCATGAAGGTCGCCGACATCATGACCCGCGACGTGGCCGTCGCGCGTCCCACCGATTCCATCCAGGACGCCGCCCGCCGGATGGCGCAGATCGACATCGGTTCGCTGCCGGTCTGCGATGGCCAGACGATCCAGGGGATGATCACCGATCGCGACATCACCGTGCGCGCCGTCGCCGAGGGCCGCAGCTTCGACACCCTTGTCACCGAGGTGATGTCCAACGAGGTGGAATACTGCTTCGACACCGACGATGCGGACGAAGCCGCCGACAAGATGGCCGCTTCACAAATCCGTCGCCTGCCTGTGGTGGACAGGGATAAACGCCTGGTCGGCATCGTCGCCCTGGCCGACGTCGCCCTGAACCTGAAGGACAAGCCCACTGGCAAGACCCTCGAGGACATCAGCCAGCCGGCGCGGGCCTGACGCCCGCGCGCAGCCCCTTTCGTCCCGGACGGTTACGCCTTGCATACATCACTTCCCAACGATGACCCGGCCGTGATCCGCCTCAACCCGGCCGACGCCCCGCACTTCGACCGATCCGGGCGGATCGGCTTCCACCTCGTCGACACCACCATGCTGTTCGCGCCCAAGAGCGGCGGGGTGAAGCGCTACCTCACGGCCAAGCGGGCGTGGCTGGCCCGCCGGCGGCGTGACGTGACCCATAGCCTGGTGGTGCCCGGGCCGCGCACCCGCATCCATTCGGATGGCCTGGTGACCGTCGCCGCGCCGAAGCTGCCGTTCACCGATGGCTATCGATGCCCCACCCGGCCGGTGAAATGGGGGCAGGTGCTGCAGGCGCTGCAACCCGACCTGATCGAGGCCGGCGACCCCTATGTGCCCGGCCACGCGGCGCTGGACGCCGCCGAGGCCCTGGGCGTGCCGGCCGTGGCCTTCACCCATACCGATGCGGTGGCGCTGGCGCAGCTGCATCTCGGCGATTGGGCGGCGAACCCGGTGCTCACCGCCTGGGCGGGTTTCTGCAACCGGTTCGACCGGGTGGTGGCGCCGTCCGGCTTCATCCGCGAGCGGCTGGCCGACTATGGCGTCGACCAGGTGGAGGTGCAGCACCTGGGCGTCGACCTGGAGCTCTTCCATCCGCAGCGGGCCGATCGCGAAGCCTTGCGCGCCCGGCTGGGGGTGCGGCCGGACGCGCGGCTCCTGATGTTCGCCGGCCGGCCGTCGCGGGAGAAGAACCTCGAGGCCCTGGTGGGCGCCGTGCAGCGGCTGGGCGCGCCCTACCATCTGGTGCTGATCGGCGCCGGGCGCGACCTCTGCGACGAGGACCGGGTGATCTGCCTGGGCTACGAGCGCGACCCGGTGCGGCTGGCCGAGGTGATGGCCAGCTGCGACGCCCTGGTCCACGCCAACGCCAATGAGCCCTTCGGCCTGGTGGTGCTGGAGGCGCTGGCCTCCGGCCTGCCGGTGGTCGGGCCGGAAAGGGGCGGGGTCGGCGAGCTGATCGACGAGAGCGTCGGCCAGCGGGCCCGTCGCGCCGACGGCGTCGGCATGGCCGAGGCGATCGAGGCGCTCTTCGCCCGCGACCGCGAGGCGCTGTCGCGGGCCGCCCGCCGCCGGGCGGTGGAGCGGCACGGCTGGGACGCCACCTTCGAGGGGCTGATGCGCATCTACGGCGAGCTGCTGTCGCAGGCCGAACGGATGCCGATGGCGCTCAGCGCCTAGCTCCCGTTCCTTAGCGCCCCGTCGGCATGTCCTTGAAGGGCACGTCCTTGTCGACGCGGATGTCGCCCGGCAGGCCCAGCACGCGCTCGGCGATGATGTTGCGCAGGATCTCGTCGGTGCCGCCGGCGATGCGCAGGCCCGGCGCTGAGAGCAGCGAGCCGTGGAAGGCGCCGCCGAGTTCGGCCAGTTCCGGGTCGGAGAGGATGCCGTACTGATCCAGCATCTCCACGGCGGTGTTGGCCAGGTCCTGCATCTGGGTGGCGGCCACCACCTTGCCGATGGAGCTTTCCGGCCCCGGCGTCTGGCCGCGGGAGAGGGCGGTCATGGTGCGGTTGCGGGTGTGCTTGAGGCCCTCGGCCTGGACGTACCAGTCGGCCAGCTTCTCCCGCAGCGCGCTATCGTTCAAAGCTGAACCATTGGCGGCGGGGATCTTGCGCGCCGCCTCCATCAGCTCCTTCCAGCCCGCGCCAGACGAGCCGCCGACCGCCAGGCGCTCGTTCATCAGCGTCACCAGCGACACGCGCCAGCCATCGTCGATCTCGCCGAGCCGCTGGCTGTCCGGCACACGGACGTCGGTGAAATAGACTTCGTTGAACCCTGAACCACCAGAAGCCTGGTGGATCGGCCGCACCTCAACGCCAGGATCGTGCATGTCGATCCAGAACATGGTCATGCCCTTGTGCTTGGGCTTGTCCGGGTTGGTGCGGGTGATGACGATGCCGAAGTCGGAGAACTGGGCGCCGGTGGTCCAGACCTTCTGGCCGTTGATGATCCAGTCGCCGGAGCCGTCGTCGGCGCGCACCGCGCGGGTGCGGCTGGCCGCGACGTCCGAGCCGCCGGCCGGTTCGGAGAACAGCTGGCACCAGATCTCCTCGCCGCGCAGGGCCGGGCCGACGAACCGCTTCTTGGTCGCCTCGTCGGCGAAGGTCATCACCGTCGGCACGCACATGCCAAGGCCGATGGTGAAGGGGTTGCCGGGGGTGGCGAACCTGGCCTCCTCCTGGGCGAAGATCACGCTCTGCATCGGCGTGCCGCCGGGGCCGCCCCATTCCTTGGGCCAGGTGATCTGGGCGTAGCCGGCGGCGGCCTTCTTGGCCTGCCAGGCGCGGGCCGGGCCGAGATTGTGGGCGTCCTCCGACAGCGGGTCGGCCGGGTCCACGCGGTGCTTCGGCGCATTGGCCTCCAGCCAGGCCCTGGCCTTGGCGCGGTACTCGGCTTCTTCGGGGGTGTCGTTGAAGTCCATGTCGCGATCCTTTCGCTTCAGGCCGCGTTGCGACGTTCGAGGTGGGAGACCAGCCGCTCCTTCCAGACGGGCGGCGCGCCGGCGACCAGCGCCAGCTGGCGCGAGCGGCGGTAGTAGATGTGCGGGTCCATCTCCCAGGTGAAGCCGATGCCGCCGTGGGTCTGCAGGTTCTCCTTGGCCGCGTACCAGGAGGCCTCGGTCGCCGACACCCGCGCAGCCGCGGCCGCCAAGGGCAGCTCGGCGGCGCCCGCGTCGACCGCCCACGCCCCGTAGTACGCATTCGAACGGGCGAGTTCGTTCTTCACGTACATGTCGGCCAGCTTGTGCTTGATCGCCTGGTAGGAG
>DASPLZ010000250.1:0-2955 GCA_035627295.1 Phenylobacterium sp.
CACCCACATACGGCCCGCCGGGCGCCGGCTCGATCACCAGCGCCATGCCGTCGGTCGCCGACGAGAACTCGACCTCGAACTGGCCACGGGCGCCGGCGACCATCACGCCCACACCTCGTACCCGCGACCCCGCCCGAAGACGCTCCCGCGCTGGTTGCTCGCCGGCCGCCTCGGATCGGGCTTGGCCTTGCGTTCACCCTCCACCTTTGGCGCGCCTGTCCAGCACAGCGCCTGATGCTCCGGGCAATACGGGCGGCCCTCATCCGCCGTGCGCCGCGCGCAGAAAAGGTGCTGGCTGTCGAGATCGTCCTCTTCGATGAAGGTCAGGGCGAACTTGCACTCGCAGGGCCCCAGGTCCTTCAGCACCTTGGGGTTCTCCACTGGAACGGCGACGAAGCGGGTCTGGCGCGGGTCCTTGGGCGCCGTCATGCCGTCCGCGGTGCGGATTAGCGGCGGTTCATCGCCCAGGATGCGCACCGTCGGGGCCTGCGGCTTCGGCGGCACACGGGCCGCGGCGATCGTCACCGGTTTTGGGGGCTTCGGTCGGGGCGTCTTCGGATTGGCCGCCCGGCCCATCGGCAGGACGGCGCCGCCGCCCAGGGCGCGCTTCTGCCCTGCCAGCCCCATCTTGCCCGCGAGCGAGGGGCTGTAGGCCTCGCCGCGATGCAGCTTCAACCGCGTGATCTTGCCGATCACCGCGTTGCGGGAGAAGCCGGCGTTCAGCAGCCGGGCGATCTGGCTGGCCGAATAGCCCTCTTTCCAGAGCCTTACGGCGTATTCCTGGTTCGTACCCTTGCCGTCGGCGCGGGCCTGCATCCAGGCGTTAGGTGCGTTGGCGTTCCCGGCTTGTTCCCCTTCCCGGGAAGGCTGGAATCGGCCGCCGTACGACGACGGTTCGCTGCCCGAGGCAGCGTAATGGCGGAGCATCAAGCCCCTCCCCTGATCATGCTCGACCGCGCACCCATGCCGCCGGGCGGTCGATCCGGCGCTCGATGAAGTTCTTTTTGTTTCCTCGCCCCGCCGACGTGCCGCGGCGGTTCAGCGGGTCAGTGCGGCCAGCCCCCGGTCCCCGCGTTATGCGGGCGGTCGGGCTTGACCTTGGGCGTCCGCGTCGCGATCTTGCGAATCAACGACAACGAAGACCCGGGAAACGGGCGATGCAGCATCTCCACCGCGCCCCGCGCGGCGTTCCTCCACATCGACGAAACGCAAACGCCCCGACGGCCGTGGGCTGTGAGCACGGCCGCCGGAGCGCCTCGCCGCATTTGGCCGTGCTCGAACAGCCGGCAGCGAAGGGGGGAAGCGGCCACCGCGCAGGGGCTGGCGGGGGCGCGGCGGCCGCTATTCAGCGCCGAACGGGGGGCGTTGCGCTGAATTGGAAGGCGTTTTTGCGCGACAATCGCGCACGTTGTCGGAAGGGCCGGGTTCGCGTTAACCTTTATGGAAGGGACGGTATCGTGCGAGGCCTGAAGGTCCCCGAGGATGTCCGTGCTCCGAGTTCCCCCGACATCGCTGAACGACGCGGCCGTGGTGCTCTTGGCGCCCGTGGCTTTCGAGCCGAGGGACATCGAAGTCTGCGGTCGCGAGCTGCGGAGATCTCGCAGGGCGCTGAAACCCCTGCTCCCGCGCTGGACGGGCTGGCCCGCTCGACCCAATCCCGGGGCCGACGCCGTGGCGCTGGCCTGGCTGAAGGCTCGATGCCGCGCTTGCGGGCTCTGCAAGGAAGCGGGAACGTAGTTCACGCGAACGCGCCCTCCTCCCGCGCCTCGGCGCGCTCGGGGAACCGCTTGGCCTCGGCGGCCGCCGCCAGTTCTTCCAGCGTCGCCATGTCTAGGTCGGCGATCGCCGCCCAGTATTCGGAAGGGATCGAATCGGACCGCTTCCAGGCCGCCACCGTGTTCGCCAGCGCCTGCGCGGTCTCCCAGCGCCCGGCCGGCAGCACGACGAACAGATCCTCCGCCACCCGAGTGGAGCCGCCGTTCGTTTCGATGATCTCGCGATGAGTGCGCATGACCTCACCTCTGTATAAAACCTACGGCGAACGCGCAAGCCCATTTTGTAGGTCTTCTACAGCCCTGCTCTGTAGGTTTCCTGCGATGGATGGGCGACACGATCGGCTGCGCCGCGCGCGCATAGATAGGGGCTATAAGACGGCGACCGACGCCGCCGATGCCTATGGTTGGAACCGCAACACCTATGCGTCCAACGAGAACGGCAACGCCCCCTTCTCGTTTCGCAAGGCCAAGGAGTACGCCAAGGCCTACGGCGTCAGGCCCGAATGGTTGTACGAGAATTCCGGACCGATGAAGCCGGCCCGCGAGCCGCGGATCCCGATCGTCGGCAAGGTGGGCGCCAACCCCGACGGCACGGTGCTCTTCGCCCACGGCCAGCTCACCGGCGACACCCTTCCCCTTCCCCCTGATGGCTCTGAGACGGCCAAGGGCCTGGAGGTTGCGGGCTATTCGATGCCGCACTTCGCCGACGACGGCTCGGCCATCTACTACGACTACGAACGCACCGAGCCGGCCGAGGAATGGGTCGGCCATGTCGTGATCGTCCAACTTGACACCGACGAGGTGCTGATCAAGCGCCTCTTGCGGGGCTCGGCGCCGGGGCTTTGGGACCTTGAGAGCCTCTTCGGTCCCACCCGCCGCGATGCGCGGCTCGCTTGGGTCGCCCTGGTCACCGCCGTCATCCCGCCGCTGCAGGCGCGGCGAATCATCCGAAGGGCGGAGGCGGCGTGATCGGGTTGCTGCTGGCCCTCGCATTCTCCGGCCAGGCGGCGCCGCCCTTTGTCGCGGAGGCCGCCCCGGCGGCCCGGGCGGCGCTGGAGGAACACCTGCGGGACTACCCCGGCGCGCGCCTGCGCGCCGTCACCGCCCACCCGATCACTGTGGGAGCCGCGCAGGAGGTGGTGTTCTGCGGCGACATCAACGCGCCCACCGCCGACGGCGG
>DASPLZ010000251.1:0-2678 GCA_035627295.1 Phenylobacterium sp.
GCAAGGTCGAGCCGGTCAGCACGGCCCGCTTCTGCATCAGGCGGAAGATCTGCAAGGCGACCTCGCCGCCGCCCTGGGCGGCGATGAACACGATCCGGCCGCCCGTCCGGATGGCGTCCAGGTCCTTGGCGAAATAGTCGCCGCCGACCATGTCGAGGATCACGTCGGCGCCGCCCTCGGCCTTCACCGCCGCCTCGAAATCCTCCGCGCTGGCGTCGATCGAGACGTCCGCGCCCAGCGCCTTGGCGGTCTTCGCCTTCTCCGCCCCGCGCCCGGTGGCGATCACCCGCGCGCCGGCGGCCTTGGCCATCTGGATCGCCGTCGTGCCGATGCCGGAGGTGGCGCCGTGCAGCAGCAGCGTCTCGCCGGCCGTCAGGCGCCCGCCCTCGAAGACATTGGCGTAGACCGTGAACACCGTTTCCGGCAGGCCGGCGGCCTCTTCCAGCGTCAGCCCCTTGGGGATCGGCAGGGCGTGACGGGCGTCGCAGACCGCATATTCCGCATATCCGCCGCCGCCGAGCAGGGCGCAGACCTGGTCTCCCGCCTTCCACCGTCCCGCACCCTCGACCACTTCGCCGGCCACTTCCAGGCCCATAGTCTCGGGCGCCCCGGGCGGCGGGGGATAGAATCCGAGCCGCTGGGCGATGTCCGGCCGGTTGACCCCCGCCGCCGCCACGCGGATCAGGATCTGCCCCGGGCCAGGCGTCGGCCGCTCGCGCGCCTCGGTCCGAAGGGCCTCCGCCGCGCCCTTGCCGCCTTCGATCGCCACCACCCGCATCGTCGCGCCCATGCGTCGCTCCACCGTCTTGCACGCCTGCCCGTTCGCGGGTCTGATAGCGGCAGCGGAACGGCGGGCATAGTCATGGACGAAGAGCTCACAGCCCGCCGGCAGCGGGGACAGGCGCTGGCCGAGGCCGGCAAGGAGGACCTCGAGCTCTATGGCGTCGAGGAACTGGAGGAGCGGGTGGCGGCGCTCGAAGCGGAGATCGAGCGCACCCGGGCCGAGATCGGCAAACGGGGATCGAAAAGGGCGGCGGCCGAGGCGCTGTTCAATTTCAACAAGGATTAGCGGTCTGGCGGCCGCCGCAGGCCGCCGATGGCACGGGGGTTGCAGCCCTGACGCCCAAGGTTGGGGCGCAAGGCTTCTAAGTTAGGACAGAAGGTCGATGACCGATTTCAACGCGCCCAGCCCGGCTCTCGCGCCGGTCCAGCTGATCGCGGACTTCACCCGCTCGGAACTGTTCGAGCGCACCTTCCAGGAGGGCATGGACCTCGTGGAGGAGACCGCCGCCTACCTGGACGGCGGCGGGCGCCAGGATTCCAAACTGCTCTCGCGCAGCGCCGCCCTGGCCTATGCGAGCGAGAGCATGCGCCTGACCACCCGGCTGATGCAGGTCGCCTCCTGGCTCCTGGTGCAACGGGCCGTGCGCGAGGGCGACATGGCGCCGGACGCCGCCCGCGAGGACCGCTACCGCCTGGGCGCCGAGGAGGTGTGCGGCCCGGCCGAGCCGGTGACCGAGGACCTTCCGGCGGCGCTGCTGATCCTGCTGGACCGTTCCGAGCGGCTCTACGAGCGCGTGCGGCACCTGGATCGGCGCATGTACCTCGACGCGCCGGAGCCGGAGGCGCCGCATCCGGTGCTCTCGCAGATCGACCGCCTGCGCAGCGCGTTCGGCGGCTAAAGAAAAAGCCGGCCTCGCCCGATGGCGCGGCCGGCTTTCGCCCCAAGGCGGGCCCGCTGGCTGCGGGCCGCTCGCCCCTATTTCTTGGTGAAGGCGCCGAACTTGGCGTTGAAGCGCGACACGCGGCCGCCGCGGTCGAGCAGCTGCTGGTTGCCGCCGGTCCAGGCCGGGTGGGTCTTCGGGTCGATATCGAGGTTCAGGGTCGCGCCTTCCTTCCCATAGGTGGAGCGCGTCTGGTAGCTCGTGCCATCGGTCATCACCACGGTGATGAAGTGGTAGTCGGGATGCGTGTCTTGTTTCATAGCGGGCTCGGCGGAGCTGGAATGGGAATAGGGTCGAACGTCGCCGCCGGGCGGCGCCGGACGAAGGGCGGGCCTATACAGGCAAACCCCCTCGAAAGGCAAGGGTCGGCCCGGTGAGCGACGCTGTCGCAGCCGAGGGACGCCCCAGCCACGGCGAGACCTTCGCCCAGGGGCTGGCCGAAGCGGCCGAGCGTCGCCCGCGCGGGCGCAACGTGCGCGCCCTTGGCCACCTGATGCCCTTCGCGCTGCGGCACCGGCTGGACGCCGGCGCGGCGCTGGTCTTCCTGCTGACGGCGACGGCCGCGACCCTGGGGATCTCGGGCGCGGTGCGGCTGCTGATCGAGCACCTGACGGCCGGCGGCGCGACGGCGGCCTCCACCAACCCCTGGTTCCTGCTGATCGGCGCGGTCACCCTGGCCCTGGCGGCCTCCTCGGCCCTGCGCTTCTACTTCGTCACCAAGCTCGGCGAGCGGGTGGTGGCGGACCTCCGCCAGGCGCTCTACGCGCGCCTCGTCACCCTGGACGCGGCCTTCTACCTGCGGCTGAAGACCGGCGAGGTGGTCTCGCGGCTCACCACCGACCTGCAGATCGTCGACACCCTTTTGACCACCTCGGTCTCGGTGGCGCTGCGCAACCTTTTGACCCTGATCGGCGCCCTGCTGCTGCTGGTGGTGGTCAGCCCGCGCCTGACCGG
>DASPLZ010000252.1:0-2938 GCA_035627295.1 Phenylobacterium sp.
CACCCACAGGGTCTTGCCGTCCGAGCGGGTGACCTTGTCGTAGCGGACCATCAGGGCCTGGACGTGGTACTCGCCCGCGGGAAGCTTGGAGATGTCCTCCATCGGATAGCCGACGGCCTTGGCGTCGACCGTCGCGCTCGATCCGGGCTTCAGCTCCTCCACGTCGATGGCGAAGGCGGCCGGGCCGGCGAGGCCCACGGTCAGTCGCGGCTCGGGCGTCTCGCGGGTGGCGGCGACCACGATCAGCCGGCCGGTCATCGGCGTCTTGCTGATGGAGGGATCGAGGGTGACCTCGAACCTGGGGGCGGCCTCGGCCAGCCCCGCCAGCGCCAAGGCGGCCAACGCGCCCGCCGTCGCCAGAACGCCCCGCAAGGCGCCGCCCCATGCCGTCATGGCCTTCCCCCGTTCAAACCCGTACCCGATGGGATGCGCCGCGCGGGCGAATCCGCCATCTGCGCCTTCCTTCCCCCGGTACGGGGGAAGTGGCCTGAGACCCGAAGGGGCGAAGGTCGATGGGGGAAGTGTGCGCTCTTCCCTCGGACTTCCCCCATCGACCCTCGGCTTCGCCTGCGGGCCACTTCCCCCGTGCCGGGGGAAGGTTCAGGTCACCCTGCCGTCGGGCTGATGGTCTTCACCGGCTTGCCGGCGTCGTCGAGGAACTGGATCTGCGCCTCCCCGGCGGCCGTCACCTGCATCAGGATGCGCGGCTTGCCGTCCGCATCGGCCAGCAGCAGCGCCGAGGACTTGTCCGGCGTCTTGCCGATGAAGACCCGCTGCTTCACGCCCAGAGATCCCGAGGCGATCAGCTCCTTGGTCAGGGCCTCGCGCTCGGCGGGCGTGGCCTTGGCGAGCTTGCCCATGGCCTCGAAGGGCAGGGGCTTCTCCGGCCGGTCGGTGATGGAAAGGCCGGCCCGGCGCGTGCCGTCGGGGGATTCGCTGTGGTTCAGCGCCACCACCTGGTCCTGCTCGAACTGGTCGAAGGAAAGGTGGCCGCCGGAGCCGATCACCCGCCCCTGCGCGTCGCGCCGGCCGCCGAAGGAGATGCCGCCGTTCTCAGTGCCTTCCTCGTTGAAGAACAGGATGCCGGCGGTCTCGCGGTTCGGGTGCGGGTGGTTGACGCCCTTGTGGATGATCCCCGGCATGCGGCTGGTGTTGGAGATCACCAGGCGCAGGGTGCCGTCCTTCTCGCGCACATTGATGCGCTGCACGTCGATCTCGCCGAACACCTGCTTATCCGGCTGGCTGATCGCCTGGGTGGCGAAGAGGCCGGCCATGGCGGTGGTCATCACCACGCTGTAGCCCAGCAAAAGCTTGTTCAGTCGAGCCCCCATCGGCGCCTCCTATGTCCTCCAGACCACGATGGGTGCGCCGGGCCGATCCGCCAGCGTGTGAAGATTAAGCTTCGGCCATTTACCAGCCGCCCGCTGTGGGCCTACGATTGTTTGAAACACCAAGAAGGCACGGCGGACTTAAGGCTCCGGGCGGTCGGAGCCGTGGCCCGGCCGCGTTCCGGCCAGGGGAGTTCGGCATGCAGATCACGCTGACGGTCAATGGGGAACCGCGCTCGCTCGAGGTGGACGTGCGGGCCAGCCTGCTGGACGTGCTCCGCGAGAACCTGGCGCTGAAGGGCAGCAAGAAGGGCTGCGACCACGGCCAGTGCGGCGCCTGCACGGTGCTGGTGGGGGGCGTGCGGATCAACAGCTGCCTGACCCTTGCGGTGATGCACGACGGCGACGAGGTCACCACCATCGAGGGGATCGGGACGCCCGAGGCGCTGCATCCGATCCAGCAGGCGTTCCTGGAGCAGGACGCCTTCCAGTGCGGCTACTGCACCCCGGGCCAGATCTGCTCGGCGCTCGGCATGCTGGCCGAGGCCAGGGCGGGCCAGCCCAGCCATGCCACGGCCGATCTCTCCGCCGAGGTGGTTCTGGACGAGCCTGAGATCCGCGAGCGGATGAGCGGCAACCTCTGCCGTTGCTCGGCCTATCCGCAGATCGTCGAGGCGATCCGCCAGGCGGCGGAGGCGGCATGAGGACCTTCACCTACGAGCGGGCGACGGATGCGGCGGGCGCGGCGGCGGCGGCGGCCCGGCCGGGCGCTAAGGTGATCGCCGGCGGCACCAACCTGATCGACCTGATGAAGCTGGAGATCGAGACGCCGACGCACCTCGTGGACGTCAGCCGCTTGCCGCTCGCCGAGATCGCGCCCACCGCGGAGGGCGGCCTTCGCATCGGCGCCATGGCGACGAACGCTGCGCTGGCCTCGCATCCGCAGGTGCGCGCCCGATATGCGGTGGTGGCCAAGGCGGTGCTGGCGGGCGCTTCGGGCCAGCTGCGCAACAAGGCCACCGTCGGCGGCAACCTCTTGCAGCGCACCCGCTGCGCCTACTTCTACGACCCGGCCAAGCCCTGCAACAAGCGCCAGCCCGGCGCCGGCTGCTCGGCGCTGGAGGGCTTCAACCGGATGCACGCCATCCTGGGCGCCAGCGAGGCCTGCATCGCCACCCATCCCTCGGACATGGCCGTCGGCATGGCCGCCATCGGCGGACAGGTGGAGACGGTGACGGCGGACGGGACGACCCGCGCCATCCCCCTGGCCGAGCTGCATCGGCTGCCCGGCGAGACGCCGCAGGTGGAGGCCACGCTCGCCCCCGGCGAGCTGATCACTGCGGTGATCCTGGATCCGCCGCCGCCGGGCCGCCAGCTCTACCGGAAGGTCCGGGACCGCGCCTCCTACGCCTTCGGGCTGGTGAGCGTGGCGGTCGCCGGCGGCCAGGCGGCGCTCGGCGCGGTGGCGCACAAGCCCTGGCGGGCGGCGGCGGCCGAAGTCGCGCTCGCGGCCGGAGCCGGGTCGGAAGAGGCCGCCGCGGCCGAGCTCGCGCCGGCGCAGGGGCGCGGCGGCAACGACTTCAAGATCCCGCTGGCGCGGCGGCTGCTCG
>DASPLZ010000253.1:0-4884 GCA_035627295.1 Phenylobacterium sp.
CTCGCCGACCGCCAGGATGCGGAAAGGCGTCGGATCGCCTTCCGGCATGTCCAGCCGCCGTCCGCGGTCGGCGAAGCTTTCCAGCCGGAGTTCGAATTCTTCCTCGGCCACGGCCATGCGGACCAGGCTTTCCAGCCGCAGCACGGCCTGGGCCGGATGCAGCGGCGGCGAGAGGACGAGGTCGAAGCCGTGCGCCTCGATGCCGTCGCTCGGCTCGCCGATGGCGATCACCGGCAGGCGGCGCGGCGCACAGGCGGCCTTCAGGCGCTTGGCGTAGCCGAGCGCGTCCTCGGCGCCGCTGGCGACGTCGACGATCGCCGCCTCGATCTGCAGATCGGCGAGGGCCGCGATGGCGGCGTAGGGGCCGCGGGCGGTGATGGTGCGCCAGCCAAGGCGGTCCAGCCCGTCGGCGAGAGGGCCGGCGAGGGCGTCGTCGCGGGCGACGATCAGCACACGCGCTTCCACCGCCAAGCCAGGGTCCCCCCAATACTGCAACCACGCGCCAGCGCCCGGATGGGCCGGGCGAGTCGTTCGAGGACCATAGAGAGCGTCGGGCGTCGGCGGAAGCGCCGGAAGGTCGCGGCGGGGTTGTCTGACCGAGGGTCAAGGCCTTCAAATCGGGGATAACTCAAGGAGGATGCCGATGCGTCAGGGACCGCTGACCGGCCTGAAGGTGCTGGAATTCGCTGGAATCGGGCCGGGCCCGTTTTGCGGCATGCTGCTGTCGGACCTCGGGGCGGACGTGGTGCGCATCGACCGCCGGGGCGGTCGCGGCGGCGCGCCCTCGGACATCACCGCCCGCGGCCGCCGGTCGGTGGCCTTCGACCTGAAGCAGCCGGCTGCGGTGGAGGCCTGCCTGAAGCTGATGGAGAGCGCCGACGCGGTGTTCGAAGGCTTCCGTCCCGGTGTGATGGAGCGCCTGGGCCTCGGCCCCGAGGTGGCCCTGAAGCGCAATCCCAAGCTGGTCTACGGCCGCATGACCGGCTGGGGCCAGACCGGGCCCTACGCCAACGCCGCCGGGCACGACATGAACTACATCGCCATCTCCGGCGCCCTGCACGCCATCGGCACGGAGGACAAGCCGATCCCGCCGCTCAACCTGGTGGGCGACTTCGGCGGCGGCGCCCTCTACCTCGCCTTCGGCCTTTTGGCGGGGGTGATCCAGGCGCGGGAGACCGGCAAGGGTCAGGTGGTCGACGCGGCCATGTCCGACGGCGCCGCTTCGCTGATGGCCATGTTCTACGGCTTCAAGGCCTCGGGCGCGTGGCAGGAGAAGCGCCGCTCCAACCTGCTCGACGGCGGCGCCCACTTCTACGACACCTACCAGTGCGCCGACGGCAAGTGGGTCTCGATCGGCTCCATCGAGCCGCAGTTCTACGCCCTGCTGATGCAGAAGACGGGGATCAACGATGAGGCCTTCGCCGCCCAGATGGACCGCTCGGCCTGGCCGGACCTGAGGGCCAAGCTCGCCGAGGTCATCAAGCGCAAGACCCAGGCCGAATGGTGCGCGATCATGGACGCCACCGACGTCTGCTTCGCCCCGGTGCTGGACCTGGACGAGGCGCCGAAGCATCCGCACAACGTCGCCCGCGAGACCTTCCTCACCATCGACGGCGTGGTGCAGCCGGCGCCCGCGCCGCGCTTCTCGGCGACGCCCGGCAAGGTGCAGCATCCGCCCGCCGCCATCGGCGCCCACGACCGCTCGGCCCTGGCCGACTGGGGCTTCGACGACGACGCATACAAGGCCCTGCAGGACGCCGGCGCCGTCGCCTGAACGGCGCGTTCAGGCACGGTTCAGCCGGGGACCTTTAAACCCTTGTCGCAGGGTCGGACGCCGCGCTCTCCCGTCCCTCGAAGCGGTGGTCGGCCTGATGGCGCAAAACACCATCGACGGCGCGTCTCCTGAAAAGGTGACGCGCCGTTTGCGTATCTGAGCCTTGCCACCCCATGCCCCTTGCGCGCACCTAAGCCGATGGCCGTCCGCGACGATTCCGCCGCCGAATACGTGCTGGAGCCCATCCGCTGGGTCCGCGACACGCCCAAGGTGCTGGGCGCGGCGCTCGGCCGGCTCTGGGGCCGCGACGTGATGCTCTACACGGGCGGCGTCTCGTTCTTCGCCCTGCTGGCCATCTTCCCGGCCGTGGCGATCATGATCGGCCTCTACAGCCTGTTCTCCGATCCCCAGCAGGCCGCCATCCAGGCCGAAGCGATCGGCCGGCTGATGCCCGCCGGCGCCGAGACCCTGTTCCAGGGCGAGGTCGTGCGCCTCGTCCAGGCGCCGCACGAAGCCGTCTCGGTCCAGAGCATCTTCGCCCTGGTCGTCGGCGCCTACGCCGCCCACCGGGGGTTCAAGGCCTTGCTGGCGGGCCTGTCGTTCATCCATGACGAGCCCAAGCCGCGCGGGTTTCTGGGCTTCAACATCCTGGCGCTGCTGGTGCTGATCGCCGCCTTCGCGCTGATGGCCGCCAGTTCGGCCGTCTTCCTGACCATCCGCCTCTTCGCCGAGACGCTGGACTTCAAGCCGCTCAAGGGCCTCTGGTGGATCTATTCCGAATGGACCTGGGCCAGCGCCGGCCTCTGGCTCGCCCTCACCTTGATCTACCGGTTCGCCATGGCGTCCCGGCCGGTCGCCTGGCGGGCCTCGGCGATCGGCGGCGTGGCGGCCACGGCGATGCTGCTGGCCGCCTCCTGGGCCTGCGCGGTCTATGTGGACGAGATCGCGCCGCTCGGGGCCACCTACGGCTCGCTCGCCACCTTCATCGTCTTCCTGATCTGGCTGTCGTGGAACGTGAACGCCGTCTTCTTCGGCGGGGCCCTGGCGACCGAGGTCGAGGCCCGCCTCAAGGGACCGCGCGCCCGCTAAGGCTTGCGCAGCAGGAAGCTCAGCGTCGCGCCGTCCTCGGTCCGGTCCACCAGCTCGAACCCGGCCTGGCTGGCGAAGTGCGGCACGTCGATCCGGGCCATCGGGTCGTCGGCCAGCAGCCGCACCTGCGCCCCTGCCGTTGCCGACTCCATGGCCTTCCGCAGCCGCAGCGTCGGCACCGGACAGCGGTGGCCGCGCGCGTCGATCATGATCTCGTCGCTCATCTCGCGCCCGCGCCGGGACCCGCTGGTTGCGGGCGAGGTGGCGGACGGGGTGGGATTCGAACCCACGGTGGGCTCACACCCACGGCGGTTTTCAAGACCGCTGCCTTAAACCACTCGGCCACCCGTCCTTACGACCGCCGCTATAGCAAGCCGCCGACGGCGTCTCCACCGCTGGACATCGCCCGAGAAGCCGCCATGTTGCGCCCGCATGTCGCGCGGCCGGTTCATCACGTTCGAAGGCGGGGAGGGGGCGGGCAAGTCCACCCAGGCCCGCCGGCTGGCCGCCGCCCTGCGCGCCGAGGGGTTGGAGGTCGTGGAGACCCGCGAGCCGGGCGGCTCGCCGGGCGCCGAGGCGATCCGCGCGCTCCTGGTGCAGGGCGAGGCCGAGCGCTGGACTCCGACCGCCGACGCCCTCCTGATGTACGCCGCCCGCTCCGACCACCTGGACCGGGTGATCCGGCCGGCCCTGGCGCGAGGCGCCTGGGTGGTCTGCGACCGCTTCGCCGATTCGACGCGGGCCTACCAAGGCGTCGGCGGCGGGGTCTCCCAGGACCTCGTGCGGGCGCTGGAGGCCGGCGTGGTGGCCGCCGACTGGCCCGACCTGACGCTGATCTTCGACCTGCCGGTCGCGGCGGGCCTGGCTCGGGCGGACGACCGCGGCGGGGCCGAGGCGCGCTTCGAAGCCAAGGGCGCGGCCTTCCACGAGAAGCTGCGGCAAGCCTTCCTCGATATCGCCGGACGCGAGCCGGACCGCTGCGTGGTGATCGACGCCGCCCAGCCTATCGAGGCCGTGGAGACGGCGGTGCGGGAGGCCGTCCGCGCCCGCCTGGAAGCCTTCGCCGCATGACCGAGGCCACCCACCCGCGCGATGTCCTCGACCTGATCGGCCACGAGGCCGCCGAGGCCGCCTTCGCCGCCAGCCTGGCGCGCGGGCGGCTGCACCACGCCTGGCTGCTCTGCGGGCCGGAAGGGATCGGCAAGGCGACCTTCGCCTATCGCGCCGCCCGGCGGCTGCTCGGGGCCAGGGCGGGGGAGGGCGGCGCGCTGGCGGCTGCGCCGGGCAATCCCGTGTCCCGGCTGATCACCGCCCGCAGCCACCCGGACCTCTTCGTGCTCGAGCGGCTGGGCGAGGACGGCAAGCCGCGCCGGGTCATCCCGGTGGACGAGGCGCGCAAGCTCTCGGACTTCTTCGCCAAGTCGCCGGCCCAGGCGCCGTTCCGGGTGGCCATCGTCGACGCCGCCGACGACCTCAATCCCAACGCCGCCAACGCGCTCCTCAAGACCCTGGAGGAGCCGCCGGCGCGGGGCGTGCTGCTGCTGGTCAGCCACACGCCGGGCGCGCTCCTGCCCACCCTGCGCTCGCGCTGCCGCCGGCTGACCTTCCAGCCCCCCGGCGAGGCCGCGGTGACCGAGGTGCTGCAGCGCCACGGCCTGAGCGGCGGCGAGGCGCTGGCGCGGATGGCGCAGGGCTCCCCAGGCCGTGCGCTGGCGCTCGCAGCCGCCGACGCCGTGGCGTTGGACGAGGCCGCGCGCGCCCTGGTGGCCGCCCTGCCGCGCGGCGATCCCGGCGTCGCCCTCGGCCTGACCGACCGCTTTCGCGGCGCCGACGGCCTCCCGACATTCCTGATCTTTTTCGACCTCTTGGCGCAACATGCTCAGGCGGAGACCGAACGCCGCGCCGGAGAGGCCGGGGCCGCGGCGCTCTGGTCCGAGGCCTGGAGCGCGCTCGGGCGGATCGCCGGCGAGACCGAGGCGCTCAATCTGGACCGCGCCGACGCCTTGCACGCCGCCCTGGCC
>DASPLZ010000254.1:0-3575 GCA_035627295.1 Phenylobacterium sp.
GGTCAACGCCGGCTCGCTGGAGCGCGACCTGCTCGAGCAGTATGGCGAGCCTTGCCCGGAGGCGATGGTCGAGAGCGCGCTCCGCCACGCCCGCATCCTGCAGGACCACGACTTCCACGAGTTCAAGATCAGCGTGAAGGCCTCCGACATCTTCATGACGGTGGCCGCCTATCAGCAGCTGGCCGAGGTCATCGACTGCCCGCTGCACCTGGGCATCACCGAGGCGGGCGCGCAGCGCACCGGCACGGTGAAGAGCTCCATCGGCATGGGCGCGCTGCTCTGGGCCGGGATTGGCGACACCATCCGCGTCAGCCTCGCCGCCGATCCGGTGGAAGAGGTGAAGGTCGGCTTCGACATGCTGAAGTCGCTGGGCCTCAGGCACCGGGGCGTGAACATCATCGCCTGCCCCTCCTGCGCGCGGCAGGGCTTCAACGTGATCGAGACGGTGGAGACGCTAGAGCAGCGCCTGGCGCACATCTCCACGCCCATGAGCCTCTCCATCATCGGCTGCGTGGTGAACGGGCCGGGCGAGGCGCTGATGACCGACATCGGCTTCACCGGCGGCGGCAAGGGCGCCGGGATGGTCTATATGGCCGGCAAGCCGGATCATAAGATGGACAACGCCGCCATGGTGGACCACATCGTCGGCCTGGTGGAAGCCAAGGCCGCCGAGCTGGAGGCCGCCAAGGCCGTGGAACTGGCTCCGGCGGCCGAGTAGCCGACCTTTCGGCGATGTAACCCGCCTTTCCGCAATGTAACTGGAACGCCGCAGGCCCGGCGGGCAGACCTCTTCCGACAAGAGGAGGTTCAGTCATGCGTGCGCTTTACCTGGGACTGGCGGCCTTGCTGGCGACCAGCGGCGGGGCCGCGGCGGCCGAGCAGGCTTGCCATGTGGGTCTCTACCGGTTCGAGGACGGCCAGGTGATCGACGTCAGCTTCACCGCCCAGGACAAGCTGCGCTGGCAGCGCATCGACGGGCGCACCGGGGTGATCCAGCCGGCCGAGGGTGCGGCGCGGATCAGCCACGGCGGCTGGACGGACGAGGCCGACGGCGTGCGGATCAGCCTGCCGCCCTGCACTGAGCGGGCCATCACCGTCGACGGCCAGGTGGCGCGCAAGGTGGACTTCGAGGTGACCGACACCCGCTTCAAAGGCGCGGGCGGGATCGAGCTGGCGGGCCGGCTGGTGCTGCCGAAAGGCGCCGGCAAGGTTCCCATCGTGGTCATCGGCCACGGGTCGGAGGACACCTCCGCCCTGAAGCTCTACGACGAGCAGCGGCTCTATCCGAGCCAGGGCGTCGGCGCGTTCCTGTTCGACAAGCGCGGGACCGGCGGCTCGGGCGGTAAGTACAGCCAGGACTTCGAGCTCCTGGCGCAGGATGTGGCCGCGGCGGTGGCCGAGGCGCGGCGGCTGGCCGGCGCCCGGGCCGGGCGGGTCGGCCTGGAGGGGGCCAGCCAGGGCGGCTGGATCATCCCGCTGGCCGCCACCAAGACCCAGGTGGACTTCGTGCTGGTCGACTACGGCCTGACCATCGACCCCTGGGCGGAGAACCTCGCCGAGACCGTGCAGGACCTGGAGGCCAAGGGCTGGGGCCCGGCCGACGTCGCCAAGGGCCGCGAGATGGGCGCTGCGGCCAGCAACCTGGTGGCCAGCAAGTTCGGCGAGGCGGAGATGGCGGCCTGGGACGCGCTGCGGACCAAGTATCAGGCCGAGCCCTGGTACAAGGATCTGGAAGGCGAATTCACCGGCATGCTGGCGCCGCACGCCGCCCCGCAGGCCAAGGCCGCCGCCCTGGCGCATCCGATCTTCCACGCCAACACCACCTGGAGGCACGACTCCCTGGGCGTGCTGCGGCGGGTGAAGGCCCCGGTGCTGTGGATCATCGCCGGGTCGGACACCGTCGCACCGCCAGAGCAGACGGAGAAGGACCTGGAAACCCTGATCAAGGAGGGCCGGGACATCCGCGCGGCCGTCTTCCCCGGCACGGACCACGGCATCCGCCAGTTCACCGTCAAGGACGGCGAGCGGGCGTTCAGCCGCTACGCCGACGGCTACACCGCTTTGCGCATCGACTGGATCAAGGGCGCGCCGCTGAAGGCCGTCTACGGCCAGGCGACTTTCATCGGGCGCTAGCCTTAATCGGCCGGTCATCAGTCCGGGGTCATCGTCCGGCCAGGGAGTTGGACGATGGCCACGCAGACGGTCGGCGACAATCGCCGCGCGATTGTAAGGGTGCTCACCCATGAGGTCATGCGGGGCCTGCGCGACCTCGCCGTGCTCTACGACGGCGATTTGATCCGCGCCCTGGTGTTCACCGCCATCACCTCGGCCAACACCCAGCACCTGCATGGGCCGGACGGCCGCTACGCCTCATTCTACGACCTGCCGCCGGACCGCGAGCGGCGGGCGGTGTCGATGGACGAGCTGGTCGACAGCCTGCTGATGCCGCGCGAGCTCATCCAGCGCTATGTCGAGGGCCTCTGCGCCGACGGCATGTGCGAATCCACGCCCTCCGGCTATGTCGTGCCGAGCGCGGTGTTCACCCGGCCGGAGATGCTGAACGGGCTGAACGAGTTCTACACCGGCACCGTGCGCCTGGTGACCGCCCTGCAGAACGCCGGATTCCGAGTCGGTGATGCAAGGTGACGCCAGCGTCACTCTTGCACGGCGGCGCTTAGGCTGCTTAGGTCCGCCCCGCCCTAGAGGGAGGAACCCATGTCGGCAGACGGAAACTGGAAAATCACCATCAACACGCCGATGGGCGCCCAGGAGGTGAACGCGTCGATCACCACCAGCGGCGACACCTTCACCGGCAAGACCACCGGCCGCATGGGCGAGCAGGAGATCAGCGGCAAGGTGGACGGCGATAAGCTGACCTGGTCGTCCGCGATCACCCAGCCGATGCCGATGACCCTGGAGTTCGAGGCGACCGTCTCGGGCGACACCATGACCGGCAACGTCAAGCTCGGCGCCTTCGGCAACGCCCCGCTGTCGGGCGTGCGCGCCTAAGAGTTTTTCCCTCCCCCTCGTGGGGAGGGTGGGCCGCGCAGCGGCTCGGGTGAGGTCTTGCTGACTCGCCAATTCACCCGAGGCGACGAAGGCCCCACCCGTCTCGGCGCTCCGCGCCGATCCACCCTCCCCACAAGGGGGAGGGAAGGCTAAACACCAGGCGGCCGGTCTTCGGATCGGCCGCTTTCGTTTTTGGAGATCATCGCTTGCGACTGCCAAAGGCCCGCCTCGACCAGGTGCTCGACCGCTTCCGCGAGATCGAGGCGCGCATGGGCGCGGCCTCGGACGGCGCCGAGATCGTGCGGCTGTCCAAGGAGCACGCCGAGCTGCGGCCCGTGGCCGACGCCGTCGAGCAGCTCGAGCGGGCGCGGGCCGAGCTGCCCGAGCTGGAGGAGATGGCGGCCTCGGGCGATGCGGAGATGGCGGCCCTGGCCCGCGACGAGCTGGAGGCCCTGAAGGCCCGCCTGCCGGAGCTGGAGCGGGAGGTCGCCCTGCTGCTCGCGCCCAAGGACCGGGACGAGAACGCCTCGGTCATCCTGGAAATCCGCGCCGGCACCGGCGGCGAC
>DASPLZ010000255.1:0-3885 GCA_035627295.1 Phenylobacterium sp.
TGGCCGCGGGCCTGGCCCCGGCGATGGTGGCCGACGCGATCGCCCTCGCCCGCGACGGCGCCGCGGCATGGGTCGCCGAGGCCCCCGCGGCTCCGACGGCCGACTTTGTGCTGAAGGTCGACCTCGCCGAGCCGGCGACCGTGCGTGCGGCGGCCGAAGCGGCCTGGGAAACCGGCCGCATGACCCTGGTCGCCGGCGGAGCGGCGAGCCTGCCCGAGGCGGCGGGATGGCGCGGCGCGGTGCGACTCATGGCCTTCGAGCATCCGGCCGGCTTCGACGAGGCGGGCCTGCGCGGCGCGGTCGCCCTCGCAGGACAAACCCTGGCCGGGCTCGGCGGAGGCGAGCTGGCCCTGGCGGGGCTGGGCGACTGGCTGGCCGCCCAGGCCCTGCCCTTCGGGTCTCCCGAGGCCCGGGCGCTGGCGCAGCGGCTGTTCGATATCGCCGCGGCGGCCCTCGCCGGCCAGCCGCGGGTCCGGCTGGCGGCCTTCGAGGACGCCGAGCTCAGCTTGCTCCTCGGGGCCGATTGCCTGGCCCGCCCCTGGGACGGCCCGGTCAGCTTGGCCGAGACCGCCGACGGCGAGAGCCTGCGTACGCTCTCCGAAGCCGGCCAGCTGGCGATCCAGCGCCTGGGCTGCGATGCGGCCGCCGCGCGGGCCTGGCTGCTGGGCTCCGGCGATCTTTCGGAGGCGCCGGGGATCGACCACCGGTCCCTGCGCGCCCTGGGCTTCACCGACCACGAGATCTCGGCCGCCGAGTCCGCCCTGCCCTTCGCCCCGTCGCTGCGGGCCGCCTTCGCGCCGGAGGTGATCGGGGCCGGCTTCGTCTGCGACGTGCTGGGCGCGACGCCCGAGCAGATCGAGGCGCCCGGCTTCGACACCCTGGCCTTCGCCGGCTTTGAGGCCGCCGCGGTGGCCGAGGCGCAGGCCAGCGTCATGGGCGGCGGCGCGCTCGGCGAGGCCGCCTGGCTGACCGGGGCGGAGCGGGCCGTGCTGGCCGGCCGCGCCGAGCTCGACTGGCGCCCGGCCGCCGAGATGGCCGCGGCCCTGGCCTCCCGGCTGACGGTTCCGGTGCTCCTGGAGGTCCCGTTCGAGACCTCACCCAAGGCGGCGTGCGACCTGATCGCCGACGCGCTGGGCGCGGGCGCGCCGGCCGTGCGTCTGCGCCGCGCCCCGGCGCCCCACGGCCTGGCCTTCGCGCCCGGCGAGCCGGAGCGCGCCGCGCCCGCCCCGGAGCCGGTGGAGACGGTGGTCGAGCGGGTGGTCGAGCGCGAGCGGGTGCGCCGCAAGCTGCCCGACCGGCGCAAGGGCTACATCCAGAAGGCCGCGGTGGGCGGCCACAAGGTCTACCTCCACACCGGCGAGTACGATGACGGCGAGCTGGGCGAGGTCTTCATCGACATGCACAAGGAAGGCGCCGCCTTCCGCAGCCTGATGAACAACTTCGCCATCGCGATCTCCATCGGCCTGCAGTACGGCGTGCCGCTGGACGAGTTCGTGGACGCCTTCGTCTTCACTCGGTTCGAGCCGGCGGGTCCGGTGACCGGCAACGACCAGGTGCGCTCGGCCACCTCGATCCTCGACTACATCTTCCGCGAGCTGGGCATCTCCTACCTCGGCCGCGACGATCTGGCGTCCAGCGACACCGGCGAGCTGAACGCCGACGGCCTGGGCCGCGGCAAGGCCGACGAGGCGGGCGGCGAGGCGCCCGAGCCGCAGCCGGCCTCGCGTTTCATCTCCAAGGGCTTCAGCCGCGGCGCGGCGCCCGACAATCTGGTGTTCCTGCCCTTCGAGCGGCGCGCGCCGGGCGCGGGTCCGGAGGCCGATGTCTGCGCCGCCTGCGGCGACGTGGCGGTGGTGCGCAAGGGCTCCAGCCTGATCTGCGAGAGCTGCGGGACCCGGGCGGGGAAGCTGGACGAGGGGGCGGGCTGAGCGGCCGTGCGTCCTTCGAGACGCGGCTTCGCCGCTCCTCAGGATGACGAGGTCAGCACTCTCTTAGTCATGGTGAGGAGCGCGCAGCGTCTCGAACCACGCACCACCTCTCCGCGGCGGCCCCGCCCTTGCACGGCTTGCGGCGAACGTCGCGAACCCGAAGGAGCCGCGTCCCGAAATGAAACCGATCGCCTTCGCCGCCATCGCCCTGTCGCTCGCCCTCGCCGCGCCGGCCGCCGCCCAGAACAGGGGGCAGATCGCCCGCGCCGCGGGCGGCGCCAGCTGCCCGGGGTGCAACCTCTTCCAGGCCGACTTCGGGGGCCGGACGCTTTCGGGGCGCAACTTCGGCGGCGCGCGCTTGCGCCAGGCCGACCTCAGCCTTGCGGTCGCCAGCCGCGCCAACTTCGCCGGCGCCGACCTGCGCGACCTGGAGGCCTATGGGGCGGTGTTCACCGGCGCCAACTTCGCCCGCGCCAACCTGACCCACGCGAGCCTGGTGGGGACCTACCTCAACGGCGCCAACTTCTCGGGCGCGAACCTCGACGGCGCGAACTTCTCGGGCGCTGAAATGGGCCGCGCGGTCGGCCTCACCCCCGGCCAGCTCGCGCGCGCCTGCGGCGACGAGGCCACGATCCTGCCACGCGGCCTCCGCATTCGGCCTTGCTGAGGCCCCAAGGCTTACCCCGAATTAAGTGGCGCGGCGGCGCAAGGTCGGCCAAACCGGGACCATGACCTTGTTTCGCCTCTCGGCGTTTCTCCTCTGCGCAGCTCTTGCGGGCCTGGCCGCGCCGCACGCGGCCAGCGCCATGGCGAGCGACCGCGACGTGCCGCGGCTGAAGGCCTTCGGCGGCTCCTGCGGCGGCTGCGAGCTCTCTGGCCGCAAGCTGGCCGGCGTGCGCTTCATCGGCGCCAACTTCAGCCAGGCCACCATGGTGGGCTCCAACCTGCAGGGCGCCACCATCATCGGCGGCAACTTTTCGCGGACCAACCTCTCGCACGCCGACGTGCGGGCGGCCGAAATGTCGGGAGCCATCTTCGTGGGCTCGAACCTCACCAGCGCCAACCTGACCGGCGCCTCCATGCACGGCGTCAACTTCACCGACGCCAACCTGACCGGCGCCAACCTGACCAGCAGCGAGGCGGCCGGCGCCACCTTCGTGAAGGCGGACATCAGCGGCGCGGCGTTCCGTTCGGCTGAGCTGATCTCAGCCAATTTCAACGCCGTGAAGGCCACCGGGGCGGACTTCCGCATGGCCGACCTGACGGCGGCCAACCTGCGCGATGCGCGGCTGGAACGCTCGTCCTTCCGCTCGGCGGACCTCTCCAGCGCCAACCTGGTCGGCGCGATCCTGGCCGGCTCGGATTTCACGGGCGCGGACCTGACGCGCACGCAACTGCGCGGCGCGGACCTGTCGCGGGCCAAGGGCCTGACGCAGGACCAGCTGGACGAGGCCTGCAGCGACGGCTCCACGCGGCTGCCCAAGGGCTTGGTGGCGCGCTGCAACCGCGGCACCGCGGTGCTGATGATCAAGCGCACCGCGCCGACCGTGCGGGTGACGGTCACCCCCCGCGCGCCGACCCCGCCGGCTCCGCCGAAGCCGCCGAGCGCGCCGCGCTGGTAAGCGGCTGGAGCCCCTTGCGTGGTTCGAGACGCGGCCCTGGCGGGCCGCTCCTCACCATGACTTAGGTTTTGCTGACTTCCTCATCCTGAGGAGCGCGAAGCGCGTCTCAAAGGACGCACCGCCGCGCCTCACCCCGCCTTGATCGGTGGCGCGAGGCGGATATGCAGCTCTTTCAGCTGCTTATCCATCACTTCCGAAGGCGCGTTCATCAGGAGGTCCTGCCCCTGCTGGTTCAGCGGGAAGGCGATCACCTCGCGGATGCTCTGCACGCCGGCCAGCAGCATGACGATGCGGTCGACGCCCGGCGCCATGCCGGCGTGCGGCGGAGCGCCATA
>DASPLZ010000256.1:0-6824 GCA_035627295.1 Phenylobacterium sp.
GGCCAGCGCCGGCTACCTCGCCCTGCTGCTCGGCCTGACCCACGCTTTCGGCCTGATCGGCGCCGGGATCGCCTTCGTGGCCGGCGCGGCGCTGCTCGCAGCGGCTCAGGGCGCGCCTTTCCTGCTGCCGGCGCGCCGCCCGCGATAGACAAGTTCCCGGAGGCGTGCTTCGTGGCCGCCCGTGGACGGCTCGAGCCAAGCTGCGACCCCGGAAGGCCCCGGCGCCGAAGCGCCCGGTGGGACCCTGACTCCCGAAATCGAGCTGAAACTGGAGCTGGACGCGGCCGCCCTGGACGGGCTTCAGCGCCACCCCGCCCTGGCCGCGCCGCCGCAGGTCCTGGAGCTCACCTCGGTCTATTTCGACACGCCGGACCACCGCCTGCACGAGGCGGGCGTCAGCCTGCGCGTGCGACGCGACGGCGAGGCTTTCGTGCAGACCATCAAGTGGCGCCGCTCCAGCGGCCTGTTCGAGCGCGAGGAGCTGGAGATCGAGGTGCCCGGCGAGCGGCCGGACCCGGCGGTGTTCGAGCAGACGCCGGTCGCCGCCCTGCTGGACGACGGCGCGGAGGTTTCCGAGGTCTGCGCCACCCGCGTGCGCCGCGTCACGCGCCTGTGGCGAGACGGCGAGAGCCTGATCGAGATCAGCCTCGACGAGGGCGAGGTTGTCGCCGGCGAAGCCCGCGAGCCGATCGCCGAGCTGGAGCTGGAGCTGAAGGCGGGGCGCCCGCAGGCCCTGTTCGCCCTGGCCCGCGCCCTGGGCGAGGCCGCTCCGCTGCGCCTGGCCTTTGAGAGCAAGGGCGAGCGCGGGTACCGGCTGGCCGCCGGCGACGGCCGCGCGGCCCGCAAGGCCGAGCCGGTCGAACTGGGGGAGGGCGACACGGCCGCCGACGCCTGGCGCGCCATCGCGCTCAACGCCCTGCGCCAGGTTTCGCTCAACGCCCGAGCCTTCCGCACCCGCCCGGGCGTCGCGGCCCTGCACCAGACGCGCGTGGGGCTCCGGCGCCTGCGGGCCGCCTTCAGCCTCTTCAAGCCCATCCTGGGGGGCGAGACGCTCGAGCGCATGAAGGCCGAGGCGCGCTGGGCGGCGGGCGAGCTGGCCGACGGACGCGACCTCGACGTCTTCCTGCGCGACGCCTACCAGCCCGCCGCCGAGCGCTCGCCCGCCGACCCGGCGATGGCGGCCCTGGGCGCGCGCCTGCTGGCGGCGCGGGACGCCGCCTACGCCCGCGCGAGCCAGGCCCTGGCCTCCCGCCGCCTAGCCGACTGGCTGCTCGACCTCACCGAATGGATCGAGGTCGGCGACTGGTTGCGCCAGCCCGATCCGAAGATCGCCGCCATGCAGGCCTGGCCGGTCCGCGACTTCGCCGACCTGGCCCTGGCCCGCCGCGCGCGATTCCTGAAGAAGGACGGCGACAAACTCGGCAAGCTCGACGCCCCGCGTCGCCACGCCCTGCGGGTGAAGGTGAAGAAACTGCGTTACGCCTTTGATTTCTTCGGTGAACTCTATGGCGGCGATGCGGGAAAGGCCTATCGCAAGCAGTTGGCGATGATCCGCGCCCTGCAGGACGGCCTGGGCGAGCTCAACGACGAGGCGGTGGCCGCCGAGGTCGCCCGCGCCGCCGTCGGCTCCGACGACCCGGGCCTGCTGTTCGCCGCCGGGCGGGTGGCCGGGCGGCGCGAGCAGCTGACCTCGGACGTGCTTTCGCGCACCGATCGGGCCTGGCGGGCGCTCCGCGCGACGAGATCGTTCTGGCGCTAACGTCTTCCAAACCAGCCTTTGCTAGCCTGCACGCTCACACCCCTCTCTGAGGGGCCGGGGGCGAGTTTGATCAGTAGCGAGCTCTATCGCGCGGTCGCGGTGACGCGGGCCAAGGAGCTGCCGACGCGGCTAGGCCTGGCGCTGTTCATCGGCGCCATCGCCCTGGTGCTCACCCAGACCGTCTGGCCGCTGGTGTGGTTCGGCGCGGTGATCCTGGCCCAGGTCTTCGACGGCTGGGTGTTCAACCCCCTGAAGGCCGAAGACGCCCCGCCGCCCGGGCTGTTCCGCCACGCCCTGTGCATCGCCTCGGCGGCGCTCAACACCGCGGTCTATTCAGGGATCGCCGCCTACATCTGGTTCGCCGGCGGCGAGCCCGGCAAGCTGTTCGCCATCGTCCAGACGGCCGGAGGGCTGCTGCACATCGCCCTGCACATGCACTCGGTGCGCAGCCTGCTGTTCGCCGCGGCCGTGCCTCACATGTCCTACCTGCTCGGCCTGCCGCTGGTGAATGCGCTGGTGACGCCGCAGAAGGACCTCCTGCCGATGGCGGCGGTGACTTGCGCGGGCCTCCTCTACGTCCTGCACCTGGTGGTGGCGGTCAGGCGGACTTCGGCGGTTTCGGCGGAGATGCGCCAGGCGCGGGACGAGGCGCAGAGCGAGCGCCTGCGCGCCGAGCAGGCCAGCGCCGCAAAATCCAACTTCCTGGCCACCATCAGCCACGAGATCCGCACCCCGCTGAACGCAGTGGTCGCCGCCGGCGCGCTGCTCGGCCGCACGCGGCTCTCCAAGGCCCAGGCCGAGCATGTGGCGATGCTGGGGAGCGCCGGCGAGGTGCTGCTCGGCCTGCTCAACGATGTCCTAGACCTCTCCAAGATCGAATCCGGGAAGCTCCAGGTCGAGGCCGCCGAGTTCGCCATCCGCGACAAACTGGAGGCCAGCGTCCAGCTGTGGAGTCCGCGCGCGGCCGAGAAGGGCGTCGAGCTGGTCGCCCGGCTCGCGGGCGACCTGCCGGCGCGGGTGGTCACCGACCCGCTGCGCCTGCAGCAGATCGTCTTCAACCTGCTTTCCAACGCCGTGAAGTTCACCGACCAGGGGCGCGTGGAGCTGAGCGCCGGGCTGGCGAACGGGCGGCTGTGGCTGGAAGTGGCCGACAGCGGCTGCGGCATGTCGCCGGAGGTCGCCGCGCGGGTGTTCGACAGCTTCGAGCAGGCCAGCGCCTCCACCAGCCGCCAGCGGGGCGGCACGGGCCTGGGCCTGGCGATCAGCCGCCAGCTCGCCGAGATCATGGACGGCGACCTCTCCGTGCGCAGCATCGTCGGCGAAGGCTCGACCTTCCGGCTGGAGCTGCCGGTTACCGTCGTCGAGGCCGCCGAGCCCGCCGCGGCTCCGGAGTCTGAGATGATGCTGGAGGGCCTGGAGGTGCTGCTGGCCGACGACCACCCGGTCAACCAGCGGATCGTGCGCCTTTATCTGGAGCCCCTGGGCTGTCGCGTGACCGCTGTCGGGGACGGCGGCGAGGCGGTCGAAGCGGCCGCCCTGCGGCCCTTCGACCTGATCCTCATGGACATGCAGATGCCGCTGGTCGACGGCGTCGAGGCCACCCGCCGCATCCGCGCCATCGACGGCCCTAACGCCACCACCCCGGTCTTCGCGCTGACCGCCAACGCCATGCAGGAACACCGCGACCGCTGGCTGGCCGTCGGGGTCGACGTCTTCCTGACCAAGCCGCTCGACATGGCGCTGCTGCTGCAGGCCGTCGCCGGGGTCTCGGCCAACGAACGCGCCGCCGCCTGACGGCCGGCTCGCCAGCGTCCGATTCCGCGCCGCGACGTTGCGTCGCGTAACAGCTTGAGCACGTGCCGCAGGGTCGTCACCTCGCGGGCGCCTTGCCGCCACAAACGCCCCCTCGATTGTCCCCTGTATCAGTGACTTGCGTGGAGGGGCGCATGAAGCGGCTCGTTGGCCAGACGAGCGGCCATGGGACTTTGGTCGTCGGCGAAGAAGAGACCCGGACCTTCTATGAGGCGACGCTGTGGGAGAACGTGCAGCGTTCCTCCCGCGTCCGCTCGGTCGAGGGCAAGTTGACGGCGCCGTTCCCGATGCTGGTCAGCGCCATGACCGGCGGGCTTTCCTGCCGCCTGCGGCTCAAGAACGGCGACGAGGCGGACATCGTGGTCAACCGCGCCAATCCGCAAGGGGGCTCGTTCCACTCCAGGGGGCCGTTCCCCTGGCCGAGCAGCGTCTAGAAGGGTTTGGTCCAGGTGGAATCGCCACCTGAACCAAACCCGCTCAAGAGTCTGAAGTTTAGAGCGCGTTAGCCGGCGGAACCGGCTTCCACTTCCGCCTAACGCGCTCTAGTCGAACAGACGTTTGAATTCGGCTTGCCTTCCTTTGGTGAAGCGGCGACGCTTCGCCCGAGGGAGAAATGGCCATGATCAGAACGCGCGTCTCCGAACTGCTGGGCGTCAAGTACCCCATCGTCCAGGCGCCGATGGGCTGGATCGCCCGCGCGCAGCTGGCCTCGGCGGTGTCGAACGCCGGGGGGCTGGGGATCATCGAGACCTCCTCGGGCGAGCTCGACGTCGTGCGCGGCGAGATCACCAGGATGCGGACGCTGACCGACAAGCCGTTCGGGGTGAACATCGCCCAGGCCTTCGTGCGCGACCCGGACATCGTGAAGTTCGTGATCGACCAGGGGGTGAAGTTCGTCACCACCTCGGCGGGCGACCCGACCAAATATTGCGCCCAGCTGAAGGACGCGGGCCTGACCGTCTTCCATGTCGTCCCCTCGCTCTCGGCGGCGCTAAAGGCCGTCGAGGCCGGCGTCGACGGGCTGGTGGTGGAAGGCGGCGAGGGCGGCGGGTTCAAGAACCCGCGCGAGGTCGCCTCGATGGTGCTCTTGCCGCTGGTCTGCTCGAAGGTGGGCGTGCCGGTGATCGCCGCCGGCGGGATCGTGGACGGCAGGACCATGGCCGCCGCCTTCGCCCTCGGCGCCGAGGGCGTGCAGATGGGCACCCGCATGGTCTCGGCGAAGGAATCGCCGGTGCACGAGAACTGGAAGAACGCGATCCTCGACGCCAGGGAGACCGACACCGTCTTCCTCAACCGCTTCGGCCCCGGTCCGGCGCTGCGCGCCTTGCGCACCGAGAAGACCAGCCGCCTGGAGAAGGACCCCGGCCCGGCGATCATGAGCGAGTTCGGCAAGGCCACCGACCTCTACTTCGGCGGCGACATGGAGGCCTCCATCGCCCTCTCCGGCCAGGTCGCCGGGCGGATCGATGAGGTGAAGCCGGTGGCTCAGATCATCGGCGAGATGGTCGAGGAGTTCCACGCCACCGTGGACGAGATGGCCAGGCGCCACGGCCGCGTGCCGGCCTGAAAGCCGCTGCCCTGCGTGGTTCGAGACGCGGCTTCGCCGCTCCTCACCATGACCAGACTTTGCTGACTTCGTCATCCTGAGGAGCCCGCGGCGCGGGCGTCTCGAAGGACGCACTGCCTGTCCGCAACCCGGAGCCCCGAAAAGAAAACGGCCGCGCCAGTCCGGCGCGGCCAGTTCGTATAGGGAGGAAACGCCCCGAAGGGCCCGCCCTAGTTGGGAGGCTCCTTCCTCGCCCGCAAGGGGGCTTTCCGAGAAAATCGAGCTTGGCCGTCAAAACCTTGCCGGCGCCCGGCAAACAGGCGCCGCCGCCCGCGGTTTGGTCAGTCGCCCGCCAGGGCGCCGCAGGGGCAGGACTTGGCATGGCCGCGCTCGGCCGATACGCCTGCCGCTCCGGGTGCGCGAGGTAAGGGCCAAGCCGTTGAAAGAGATACTCGAAGAGCTCGACCGCAGGCGCGAGATGGCCAGGGCCGGCGGCGGCCCGGCGCGGGTGGAAGCCCAACACAAGCGCGGCAAGCTCACCGCCCGCGAGCGCCTCGACCTCCTGCTCGACGAGGACAGCTTCGAGGAGTTCGACATGTTCGTCGAACACCGCGTCACCGACTTCGGCATGGAGAAGAACCGCCAGCCGGGCGACGGGGTGATCACCGGCTGGGGCCACATCAACGGCCGCATGGTCTTCGTCTTCGCCAAGGACTTCACCGTCATCGGCGGCAGCCTGGGCGCGGCGCACGCGGCCAAGGTGGTCAAGCTCTACGAACAGGCCATGAAGGTCGGCGCGCCGGTGATCGGCCTCTTCGATAGCGGCGGCGCGCGCATCCAGGAGGGCGTCGACAGCCTGGCCGGCTACGCCGACATCTTCCTGCAAAACACCCTGGCCTCCGGCGTCATCCCGCAGATCGCGGTGATCATGGGCCCCTGCGCCGGGGGCGATGTCTATTCGCCGGCGATCATGGACTTCATCTTCATGGTCAAGGACACGTCCTACATGTACGTGACCGGCCCCGACGTGGTGAAGACGGTCACCCACGAGGACGTCACCCACGAGGACCTCGGCGGCTACCGGGTCCATGCGCTGAAGAGCGGCGTCGCCGACGGCGCCTTCGAGAACGACCTGGAGGCCCTGACCCAGGTCCGGCGGCTGGTCGACTTCCTGCCGCGCTCGAACCGCGAGAAGCCGCCGCAGCGCGAGAGCTTCGACGATCCAGTCCGCGAGGAGCCCAGCCTCGACACCCTGGTCCCGGCCAACCCGAACAAGCCCTACGACATCAAGGAGCTGATTCTGAAGGTCGTCGACGAGGCCGACTTCTTCGAGATCTCGCCGGGGTTCGCGCAGAACATCGTCTGCGGCTTCGCGCGCCTCGACGGCCAGCCGGTGGGGATCGTCGCCAACCAGCCGCAGGTTCTGGCGGGCGTGCTCGACATCGATTCCAGCCGCAAGGCCGCTAGATTCGTGCGCTTCTGCGACGCCTTCGAATTCCCGATCATCACCTTCGTGGACGTGCCGGGCTTCATGCCGGGGACGAAGCAGGAGCAGGGCGGCCTGATCCGCCACGGCGCCAAGCTCTTGTTCGCCTACGCCGAGGCCACCGTGCCGAAGATCACCCTGATCACCCGCAAGGCCTACGGCGGCGCCTACGACGTGATGAGCTCCAAGCACATCCGCGGCGACGTCAACTACGCCTGGCC
>DASPLZ010000257.1:0-6271 GCA_035627295.1 Phenylobacterium sp.
CGCGCGCCACAGCCGGAAGGAGGCGAAGGCGATGGCCGAGGCGCGGCCGTCAAAGGTCGGCGCCAGCTGCGCCTCGAAGGGTTGTGGGTCGATCAGGGTCACCGCCAGCCCGGCCTGCGAGAGGGCCAGCGCCAGGGTCGCCCCCGGGATGCCGGCTCCGGCGATGATCACGTCCGCGTCGGGTGCGCCCATGGCCGCGATATGCGCTCCCCGCCGCCGCCAGGTCCAGCCCGATTGAAAAATGGACGCGGTGTCCATTTTACGCTTGGCGTCGCCGTCCGGCAGGCGGATAGTGGCCGGATATTTCAAGGCTGGGCGGCTCCATACTTCGCCGCCGGGGAATGTGCGTATGGCCCGATGGCTGAGCTTGAAGAACCTGCCGTGGATCGTGGCGGGCCTCGCGACGATCGCAGTGCTGATCGGCGGGGTCTTCTGGTGGATGGGCAAGCAGCGCTGGGAAGTCACCGACAACGCTTTCGTGCAGGCCGACACCGTGCAGGTCTCGCCGCAGGTCTCCGGCTATGTGGCCGAGGTGCTGGTGGGCGACAACCAGCGGGTCGAGCCCGGCCAGGTGCTGGTCAAGCTCGATCCCTCCACCTTTGAGGCCAGGGTCGAACAAGCGCAGGCCAATCTGCAGAGCCTCGGCGCGGCCATCCGCAGCGTCGAGGACAAGGCCGCCCTGCAGCGCGCCATGGTCGCCCAGAAGGCCGCCGCCGTGGCCAGCGCCCAGGCCGAGGCGCGCGTCGCCGTGGCCGACCTGCAGCGCTATTCCTCGCTCTCCGACAAGGGCTGGGTCTCCCCCCAGCGCCAGCAGACCGCCAAGGCCGCCGCAGACCAGGCCGCCGCTTCCGTCGAGCAGGCCAGGGCCGGCCTCCAGGCCGAGCGCGTCTCGACCCAGGCCGTCGGCGCCGAGCATGACCAGGCGGTCGGCCAGGCCGCCGCCGCCCGCGCCGCCCTCAACCAGGCGCGCATCGACCTCGACCGCACGGTGATCCGCGCCCCGGCCGCGGGCGTGATCGGCGCCCGCGCCGTGCGCACCGGCCAGCTGGTGCAGCCGGGCACGGTGCTGATGGCCATCGTGCCGCTCGACCGCACCTATGTGGTCGCCAACTTCAAGGAGACCCAGCTCTCGCGTCTGCGCATCGGCCAGAAGGTGGAGCTGCGGGCCGACGCCTTCGGCAAGGAGCCGATCATCGGCCACGTGGACAGCTTCGCCCCGGCGACCGGCGCCGAGTTCGCCCTGATCCCGGTGGAGAACGCGGTCGGCAACTTCACCAAGATCACCCAGCGGGTGCCGGTGCGCATCGCCGTCGACCGCGCCGGGCCCCTGAGCGGCGCCCTGCGGCCCGGCCTTTCGATCCATGTGAAGGTCGATGTCTCGGAGAACACCGGCCCGAGCTTCGCCGAGGCTGGCGGCGGGGCCCAGATCGCCCGCCGCGGCCAGTCCCGCTAGGGCCATGGCCGACGTCGCGGCCAGTCCCGGCCTGGTGAGACGCGCGCCCACCGACGCGCCGATCGCCGGCGTGGACATCCCCTGGGCGTTCGTCTTCCTGGGCTTCGGCGGGATGGTGATCGGCCAGTTCATGGCCTTGCTGGACATCCAGATCGTCGCCGCCTCCCTGGCCCAGATCCAGGCCGGAGTCGGGGCCAGCGCCGACGAGATCGCCTGGGTGCAGACCATCTATCTCCTAGCCGAGGTCGTGGTCATGCCGCTGACCGCGTACCTGACCCGCATGTGGGGCACGCGGCCCTTCTTCATGGGGGTCTGCGCCGCCTTCGTCGTCTCCAGCGTGCTGGTGGGCCTGACCAACGACATCTGGTCGATGATCGCCATGCGCGCCGTCCAGGGCCTGGCCGCCGGCGCGATGATCCCGGTGGTGTTCGCCACCGCCATGTCGGTGTTCCCCGAGGACAAGCGCATCACCGCCAACGTCATCGTCGGCCTGATCGTCACCCTCGCCCCGACCATCGGCCCGACGCTGGGCGGGCACCTGACCGAGGCGCTCTCCTGGCGCTGGCTGTTCTTCATGAACATCCCCTTCGGCCTCCTGGCCATCTTCCTCGTCTGGCGCTGGGGCGACTTCGACCGGGGCGACCCCACCCTCGGCAAGGGCATCGACTGGTGGGGGGTGGGCCTGCTCACCGTCGGCCTTTTGGCCATGCAGTACGTCTTCGAGGAAGGCGCCGAGGAGAGCTGGTTCCAGGACGACACGATCCTCTGGCTGACGGTGATCGCCGTCTTCGCCCTGGCCGCCTTCCTCTGGCGCCAGCTCGCCTACCGCCAGCCGATCATCCGCCTGACCCCGTTCCGCGACCGCAACTTCGCCCTCGGCTCGGTGATGAACTTCGTGACCGGCATGAGCCTCTTCGGCGGCTCCTTCATCTTGCCGCTCTTCCTCGCGCAGATTCGCGGCTACTCGGCCGCCGAGGTCGGCACCACCATGGCGGTGAGCGGCGGGGTGATGTTCGTCATGGCCCCGGTCTCCGGCCGGGTGGTCCGCGCCTTCGACCCGCGCGTAGCGATGTTCGTCGGCTTCGCGGTGACCGCCTACGGCATGGGCCTGGGCGTCAGGGTGACCGAGGACTGGGGCTTTTGGCAGTTCGCCGTCCTGCAGGCGATCCGCGGGGCCGGCATCATGGTGGCGATGATCGCCGCCAACCAGCTGGCCATCTCCACCATGCCGGTGGCGCTGATGAAGGACGCCTCGGCGCTGATCAACCTGATCCGCAACGTCGGCGGCGCCGTCGGCCTCGCCCTGCTCTCCACCGAGCTCACCACCCAGCGCGCCTATCACTTCAACGACCTGACCGCCGGCGTGCCGCTCTCCAGCCCCTCTGGCCAGGCCATGCTGGCCGGCCTCACCGAACGGATGCGCGCGCTCGGCGTCGCCGACCCTGACGGTGCGGCGATGAAGGCCTTCGGCGGCATGCTGCAGCGGCAGGCGGGCGTCCTGGCCTACGGCGACGCCTTCGGCCTCCTGGCCATGGGCTGCGTCATCGCCGCAATCCTCGCCCTCTTCGCCGCGCCGCCCAAGAACGCCTCTCCCTCCGGCGGCGGAGGCCACTGATGCCTCGCGTCGCCGGCCAGATCGACGCCGCCAAGACCGAGGCCATTCTCGAGGCCGCGGGCGAGGTGCTCACCGAACGCGGGCTGTCGGCCCCGATCGGCGAGATCGCCCGCCGCGCGGGGGTCGCCAAGCAGACCATCTACAACCGCTACGGCTGCAAGGCGGCCCTCGTCCGGGCGATGATCGAGCGCCGGGTCGAGCTGATCGCCGCCCCCCTCCTGGCGCCGGGCGCGGCGGAGCGCCCGGAGGAGGCCCTCGCCGACTTCGGCCGCAGCGTCCTTAAGGCCATCACCCAGGATCGCGGCGCGGCGGTGATCCGCGTCTCGGTGCAGGGCGCGGCCGAGCTGCCCGATGTGGCGCTGAGCGTCTTCGAGGCGGGCCCCAGAGGCTCGCGCCGGCGCCTGGCCGACTACCTGCGCCAGGAGGCCGCCGCCGGGCGCCTGGCCATCGACGACCCTGGCCAGGCGGCGGAGTTCTTCGCCGGCATGGTGATCGGTTCGCACCAGCTGGCGGTGCTGTTCGGGGTCAAGACGGCGCTCGATGACGAAAAGATCGACCGCATCGCCCGCGAGGCCGCCCGGCGGTTCGTGAAGGCCTACGCCCCCTAGCCCTCCGCTTCGTCCTCGGCGAAGCCCATCATGTGGAAGCCGGCGTCGACGTGCACCACCTCGCCGGTGGTCGACTTGCCGAGGTCGGACAGCAGCCAGAGCGCCGCGCCGGCCACCCCCTCCATGGAGGTGTCCTCCTTCATGGCCGACAGGTCCCGACCCTTGGCCAGCATGCCGCGCCCGCCGGTGATGCCGGCCAGGGAGAGGGTCTTCATGGCGCCGGGCGAGAGCGCGTTGACCCGGACGCCCTTGGGCCCCAGGTCGCGGGCGATGTAGCGCATCGCCGCCTCCAGCGCCGCCTTGGCGACCCCCATGGTGTTGTAGTTCGGGATCGCCCGTTCCGAGCCCATGTAGGTCAGGCAGATGAGGCTCCCGCCGTTCGGCATCAGCTTCTCGGCCCGCCGCGCGCAGTCCACGAAGGTGTAGGCCGAGATGTCCATGGCCATCAGGAAGCCCTCGCGGGTGGCGTTCTCCACGAACGAGCCCTTGATCTGGTCGCGCGGGGCGTAGGCGATGGCGTGGACGAAGAAGTCGATGGTCCCGAAGGCCTTCTCGACCGCCGCGAAGGCCGCCTCCATCTCCTCGTCCTTGGTGGCGTCGACGGCGACCACAGTCTTGACGCCGATGCTCTCGGCCAGCGGCTGCACGCGCCGCTCCATGCCGGGCAGGTGGAAGAAGGCCAGCTCGGCGCCCTGCGCCGCCAGCTGCGAGGCGATGCCCCAGGCGATCGACTGGTGGTTGGCCACCCCCATGACGACGCCGCGCTTGCCGCGCATCAGCTCGCCCTTGGGGAAGTCGTAGTCCTCGGCCATCGATGGGCTCCCTTGATCGTTGGGGCGGTTGTGCCGGGCGGAAAAGCGGAGAGCAAGCGCGCCTAGAGCGTCTCCACGGTCAGCGAGCCGTTGGTGTAGACGCAGATCTCCGCGGCGATCTCCATCGCCTTGCGGGCGATCTCCTCCGCCGTCAGCCCCTCGACCTCGATCAGCGCCCGCGCCGCCGCCAGCGCATAGTTGCCGCCCGAGCCGATGGCCGCCACGCCCCGGTCCGGCTCCAGCACGTCGCCAACGCCGGTGACGGTGAAGATCTGGTCGCCGCCGGCCACCAGCAGCATGGCCTCGAGGCGCCGGAGGTAGCGGTCGGTCCGCCAGTCCTTGGCGAGGTCGACGCAGGCGCGCGCCAGCTGGTCCGGGTGCTGCTCGAGCTTGGCCTCCAGCCGCTCGATCAGGGTGAAGGCGTCGGCGGTGGCGCCCGCGAAGCCCGCGATCACCTTCCCGCCGGCCAGCCTGCGGACCTTGCGGGCGTTGCCTTTCACCACCGTCTGGCCCATCGAGACCTGGCCGTCGCCGGCGATCACCGTCTGGCCGCCCTTGCGTACGGCGAGGATGGTGGTGCCGTGCCAGAGGGCTTCGGGAGAGGCGGAAGTCTGCGCGTTCATGCCCCGGCATGTGGCCGCGCGCCCATGGGCGGTCAAGGCGCATGAGCTTTTCCGACGACGAGGTCGAGCGCTACGCCCGCCACCTGGTGCTGCGCGAGATCGGCGGGCCGGGGCAGCAGAAGCTGAAGGCCGCCAGAGTGCTGATCGTCGGCGCCGGCGGGCTCGGATCGCCTGCGGCGCTCTACCTGGCGGCGGCGGGCGTCGGGACCCTGCGCATCGTCGACCCGGACGTGGTCGACCGCTCCAACCTGCAGCGGCAGGTGCTGTTCGCCGAAGCCGACATCGGCCGCCCGAAGGTCGAAGCGGCCGCGGCGCATCTGGCGGCGCTCAACCCCCAAGTTGTGATCGAGCCGGTCCACGCCGCCTTCGACGCCTCGACGGGCGCGGCGCTGGTCGACGGCTGCGACCTCGTGCTCGACGGCACGGACGACTTCGCCACCCGCTTCGCCGTCAACACCGCCTGCGTGGCGGCGGGCGTGCCGCTGGTCAGCGGCGCCATCGGCCGCTGGACGGGGCAGGTCGGGGTGTTTGCCAGCCGCCCCTGCTATCGCTGCCTGGTGCCGGAGGTCCCGCCGGATGCCGAGACCTGCGCGGTGGTCGGCGTCGTCGGCGCCCTGGCCGGGGTGATCGGCTCGCTGATGGCGCTGGAGGCGGTGAAGCTGATCACCGGCGCCGGCCAGGCGCTGGCCGGGCGGTTGCTGATCTACGACGCCCTGGCGGGAGAAACCCGCACAGTGCGACTGGCCGCGGACCCCTCGTGCGAGGTCTGCGAAGCCGTCCGGACTGAGACGCGCTGATGCGGGATTTCAAGATCATCGGCACGGCTCACATTCGCCATCCGGCATTTCTGCGAGCCCTCGAAGCCGCGCTGGAAGAGGCTGCGCCCGATCAACTGCTCCTGGAAATGCCGGACGCCGCCGCTCTCGCCGGAGACATCGACCAACAGAAGCCGGAGATGGCCCTGGCCTGGTGCTGGGCCGAACGGAGCGGCGTCCCCGTGAGAGGCCACGAGCCCGCCGGCCCGGCCATTCTGAGGGACGGCCTGACCCCCGAGCGCATCGCGACCCTTGCGGAGGAGATGGACGCCCTTGTGCAGGCCCTGACGCCGTCCCGGATCATCGACATTTTCTGTGATCGCCGCCCACCGGACACCGACGCCG
>DASPLZ010000258.1:0-6331 GCA_035627295.1 Phenylobacterium sp.
ATCGATCCGGACGAGGACCGCGCCACCCTGCGGCGCGCGCTGGCGGCCGCCGACAGCTTCGAGGCGGCCATGGACGTTGTGCGCCGCATCCATCGAGAGCAGGCCTTCCGGGTCGGCGTGCAGGTGATGAGCGGCACGGCCACGGCGGAAGCCGCGGGCCAGGCCTTCGCCGACCTCGCGGACCTGTGCATCCAGGCCCTGGCGCCCGCGGCGCTCAGCGAGGCGGAGCGGCTGGGCGGGGCGTTCGCAGGCGACGTGGCGGTGGTCGCGCTCGGCAAGTGCGGCTCGCGCGAGATGAGCGCCGGCTCCGACCTCGACCTGATGACCCTCTACCGGGCGTCCGATCCGGCCGCGATGTCCGAGCTCAAGGGCTGGGGCGCCGAGACGGTCTATGGCCGCTTCACCCAGCGGCTGGTGGCCGCGCTCTCGGCGCCGACCGCCGAGGGGACCCTCTACGAGGTGGACCTGAAGCTGCGCCCCTCGGGCACCCAGGGGCCGGTCGCGGTGAGCTTCGCCGCCTTCGACGGCTACTACGCGGCCGAGGCCGAGACCTGGGAGCTCCTGGCCCTGACCCGCGCGCGGGTGGTGTGGTCGACGTCGGACCCTTTCGCCGGCGAGGCGGCAGGGGCGATCGAGGCGGCCCTGCGCCGGCCCTACGACCGCCGCAAGATCGCCCGGGACACCCGCGAGATGCGCCAGCTGATGGAGCGCGAGCGTCCGCCATCCGGCTTCTGGGACCTGAAGCTCGCCGAGGGCGGGCTGGTCGACATCGAGTTCGCCGCCCAGTTCCTGCAACTGGCGCATGCGGGGCAGGGCGGCCCCTTGATCCCGCATACGGCCGAGGCCCTGGCCGCGCTCGCCGCCGCCGGGCTCGGCCCCGCCGAGCCGCTGCGGGCGCTGGAAGGGGCATGGCGCCTGCAGCAGGACCTCACCCAGGTGATCAAGGTAGCGCTCAGCGACGGCGGCGATCCGGACGCCGAACCGGCCGGCTTTCGCCGCCTCCTGGCGCGCGCCGGCGGGGCGCGGACCTGGCCGGCGCTGCGCGCGAAGCTGGAGCGCGCCAGGGTTGCGGCGCGCGCGGCCTATGACATCGTGGTGAGAGCCTGATTCCCGAGCCGTCGGAGACCATGACATGAGGCTGACCCTGGCCGCCGTCCTGCTCCTGGCCCTGGCCGCCCCGGCGCAGGCGCAGCAGCGCCCGCGCTACGACCTCGACGGCGACGGCAGGATCACCAAGGCCGAGTTCCGCAGCGTCCAGATCGACCAGACCATGCGCCTGGACCGCAACGGCGACGGCAAGCTCGCGCGAACCGAGACGCGCACGGTCGAGGCCATGATCAAGACCTTCGGCGGCAAGGCCGCCGAGGCGCGCATCGCCAGCCTCTGGGCCCTGGCGGACACAGACCGCGACGCGATCATCACCCGCGCCGAAGCGGGCGCGGCGGCCGACAAGCGGTTCCCCGTCTACGACGCCGACAAGGACGGCTGGCTGAACGCCGCGGAGATCGAGGCGGTGAGGAAGCGTTCGATCGGGCAGCGGTAGGGAATCGCCGCTCGGTCTAGCTCAGCCCATGGTCTTCATGGGCCTGCAACTCAAACCCCGCCGCGTCGCCCGAACCTCGATGGGGCCGGCCCCCGCGACGAAGGCGCCCGCACCTGCGATCTCAGGCGAATGCGTGATCCACGCCGGGCCGTGGACGCGGCACTCTACCCATGCGGCTTTGGAGAGCTTGAGCGGATCCGTATGCTCGATGCATCGGATGCGCTGAGCTCGCACACGGCCGCCCCAACCGGCGAAGGCGGTGTCGAATACAAGGTCCGCTGCATGTTCACCGTGAACATCGGAGGTCGCCGGGGACGCATGCGCTGCCTGGCTTGCCCACTACGAAGTCGCGCTGCAGCCAGTTGTCCGGCCCTTCCCAACCGGAGCAAGCAATGAGCGCGAGCGGCGCAGTGAGTACGATGAAGAAACGGGGCAGCTTGGCGGAAATGTCCGGCCGCGCGCTGCGGGACAGCCAACCGAAGGGATTTCTCCAGTCCGGGACGTGCGGCGGATCCGCTCTGCTGGTCATGCGCCCCCGTTCGCGGCCGCCGATGGCCGGTGACCCCTCCGGCGCTCGCCGAGCGCTTCGTAGGCGCCGCGGAGCCGCTTTCCGAGCCGCAGCCGCAACAGCCAGAACGCCATGAGGGCGAACGGCGAAAAGGCGAGCGCCGCCAGGATCGGGGACCCCCGTACGGCCTCTGGCAGGGCGTCCTGCTGGCCCAGAAAGAAGGATCCCGTCGCGATGAAGAGGGCGCTGCACATCCGCCATAGGTGGCGCGATATCCGCTGAACGGGCGCAAGCCTTCGGCGAAGGATGGCGTTGAGGTCCAGCAAACCGGCGAGAAGGCAGAGGCCCGCGATCGCGAACACTGGACCAAGGCCCACAGGGGTGGGGGTCGCGGCGCCCGTGAAGGCGCCCCATGCGATTATCGCCGCAAGTCCCAGCACGACCGCGCACAAGGCGACTTCCAGCCTGCCGGTCGTCCCATCACGCCGTCTGGCCGCACGCCAGGAGGTCGCTACGAAATAGCCGATGAAGACGTCTCCCAACGCCGAGTCCGGCTTGCCCTCGGCCAGATGCAGGAGGGTGGCGCTCACCCATAGCATCAGCATCGAGGCGGCGAACAAGGTTCCGGCGCGGGCGTGGAGGGGTCCGCCCTTACGGGCTGCGACGGCGATCGCGCCGGCGGCGAGAGCCACCCCTCCAACGGCGATGTGCATCCACATGAGCAGGGCCATGCCTGACCCTAGGGTGGCCGGCGTCGCCGCCCCATGATCCTGCAACTCACAAGCTTGATCCCTGGACTCAAATGACGATTTCCGGCTGCTCTGGTATGAGAGCGTATGGCGGCGTCGCCCTTTGCCCCGACATTTGCGCACGCGGTTCGGCCGCCAACCGTGGCCGCCGGCTACGTGCGGGGCTTGCTGGATTTTGCGGTCGCAAGGGGCGCGGACCGCGCCATCTTGCTCGCAGAATCCCTGGTCCCCGTCGCCGATCTCGATGACCCTGACCGGCGGGTCCCTCTAGCCCGCTATGTGGCTCTGATGCGCGCCGCAAAGCAGCTCACCCACGACCCAGCGCTGGCGCTGCATTACGGCGAGGCCGTGCCGCTCGCGGAAACTTCGGTCGTAGGCCTTTTCGGGCAGGCGTCCGCGACCGCCATGGACGCGTTCATCCAGCTCAACCGGTACGCCCGCCTCATCATCGATTTTGGCCAAGCAGATGCGGGTGATCGCTTCCGTCTGGAGCACAAGGGCGAGGACCTCTGGCTGGTGGATAGCTGGGCTCGGCCCGAGGAGTTCCAGGAGTTCGCAGAAACGGCTTTCGCCTCGATGATCAGCTGGGCTCGCGGCTTTGGCGACGGCGGCGTGCGTGCGGTTCATTTCCAGCACGCCGCACCCGGACACAGCGCCGAATATCATCGCGTCTTCCGCGTCCCGGTCGTTTTCTCCAGCGACCGGAACGCACTCCTGATTGAACCTGCCGTCGTCAACACCAGGGTTGCGCGCCTGCCGCGGTACGCCTTGGGGCTGGTCAGCGACCGGGCCGACGCCCTGCTTGCGAACCTGCAGCAATCCGCCTCGATCCGCAGCAAGGTCGAGGCCTGCTTGATAAGGGGCCTGCACACCGGATCCGCCGATATGGGCTCTGTCGCGCGAAGCCTGGGAATGAGCCGCGCCACCCTCACACGGCGCCTGGCGGCCGAAGGGGCCACGTTCACGATGGTGCTGGATGAACTCCGCCGTCGCCTTGCGTCCGACTACCTTGAGAAGGTCGCAGTCCAGGAGGCCGCCTATCTGCTGGGCTTCTCCGACCCAGCCGCGTTTTCGCGAGCGTTCAAGCGATGGACCGGGCGCACCGCCAGGGAGGCGCGCGCCAATCGGACAGGCGCTGCGTCAACCTGAGACATTGGCCGCGTCGAGCATGCCTTGTGGGCGGGGCGGTCGCAGGGCGAACGGCTCACCATCCCCCAATCGCTCCACCCTTAGACCATCTTCGCCTTGCGCAGCGCCTGGTAGGCCTTGATCACCCGCTGCAGACGGTGCTCGGCCGAGCGGTCGCCGCCGTTGGCGTCCGGGTGGCAGCGCTTGACGAGGTCGAGGTAGCGGGCGCGGATCTCCGCCGAGGCGGCGCCTTCCTCCAGGTCGAGGTCGGCCAGGGCGTTGCGCTCGATCTTGCCGAGCCGCGAAACCGGCTCCGCCCGCGGGCCCGTCCCGCCGCCGCCGAAGAGGTTGAACGGGTCGCGGTAGCCGCCCTGGCCCTTGCCGAACTTGGCGGCGAAGGCGGCGGCCTCGCGGCTCATCTTGCCGGCCTTCATCTGCCAGGTGGGCCGCCCGCCGGTCATTTGCTCCTCGGCCTGGCGGCGGCGGATTTCGCCCTCGCTCATGCCGGCGTAGAAGTTCCAGCTGCGGTTGTACTCGGCCGCGTGCGGCTGGCAGAACCAGTAGAAGTCGTTCAGCAGGTCGCGCGACTTCGGCGCGCGCGCGGTCGCCGCCGCCCGGCAGCCCGGGTGGTCGCAGGCCCGCTCGCCGGGCTTCAGGCCAAGAACGTCATTGGCCGCGTCGGCCTCATCGTCCTGAGGCGGGCGCACGCGGATATCGACGAACTTGGGCTTGTACTTGAACGCCGCCATGGCGTGAGTATGTGCCCAAAACCTTTCCGTTCAAGGGATTGACAGGAGGCCCGAATGGGCGACGTTCTAGATGGGCTCCGCGAGCGGCTGACCGCTGCGTTCGAGCCGTCCCACCTTCAGATCACCGACGATTCCGCGAAACACGCGGGCCATGCCGGCGCGCGTGCGGAAGGCGAGAGCCACTTCACGGTAGAGATCGAGAGCGCCGCGTTCGAGGGCCTGTCGCGGGTCGCTCGCCAGCGGCTGGTCAACCAGGCTGTGGCGGCGCAGTTCGCCGCCGGCCTGCACGCCCTGTCCATCCGCGCCCGCGCCCCGGGAGAATGACGCCCAGCCACAGGCGTGTCGCAGAAGATTCATAGTCTCTTAGAGCCTCCCGCCGCATTGCTATTGCGCGCAACGCGTGTGCGAGGGGACGCATTTGGCCGGCAAGCTTTGGCGGATCGACGGCGGGGATCGCGCCGGGCGCGCGCTTTCGACGATCCTGGGCCTGCAGACCCTGCGCTATTGGCTGCTGGGCTCGTGGGGCCTGGCGATCGCGGCGGTGGCCGGCCTGCTGCCGGCCGCGATCTGGCTGGCGGTCTCGGTTTTGGCGGGGATCGCGCGCGGCCGCTACGAGGCCAACCTCGCCCGGCGAGGGGTGACCGGCGCGCAGTTCACCGCCGTGGCCACCGCCTCCAGCGCAATCTGGGCTGTAGGCCCGGCCATCGCCTACACCTCCGGCGGCGCGCCGGGGATGATGGTCGCCGTCTGCCTGATCCTCTGCGGCTCGGTCCTGGTGGCCACTCAGTTCCGCGACATGCCGCGCCGGGCCCTGGTGGTCACTTCGCCCTACGCGGTCGCCGGCCTAGCGTTCAGTTTCACCTCGCCCGCGCCGGTGGCCTGGGCCTTCCTCACCTGCGGCCTGGCCTCCGGCCTGACGCTCTACGCCAACATGCTTTTCGGCGCCCGCCACCGGGCCCAGATCGAGCGCTACGAGGCCGAGCAGCGCCGGCTGATCTCGGAGCTCGAGACCGCCCGCGACCGCGCCGACGCGGCCAACCAGGCCAAGTCGGCGTTCCTGGCCATGGTCAGCCACGAGCTGCGCACGCCGATGAACGGCGTGCTCGGCGCGGCCCAGCTGTTGCACGAAACCCCCCTCGCGCCGCAGCAGAAGACCTTCGTCAGCCTGATCCAGAACTCGGGCGACAGCCTCCTGTCCCTGCTCAACGACATCCTCGATTTCGCCAAGATCGAGGCCGGGCGGCTGGACCTCCGGCTGGCGGAGGTCGGCGTGGAGCGCGTCGTCGGCGAGGTCGAGCACCAGCTCTACCCGCTCGCCCGGGACAAGGGCCTCCTCCTCGAAACCCGGTTCGAGGCCGCCGCGCCCCGCGTGCGCGCGGACGAGCAGCGCCTCCGGCAGGTCCTGCTCAACCTGGTCTCGAACGCCATCAAGTTCACCGAAGCCGGGCACGTCACGCTCCGGACCTACGAGGCGACGCTGCAGGGGCGGCGCGCCGTGGCGATCGCGGTCCGCGACACCGGACCCGGCATCTCGCCGGACTTCCTGCCGTACCTCTTCGAGCGGTTCACGCAGGAGGCCCGCGTCTATGCCAGCGCCCCCTCCGGCACCGGCGTCGGGCTGACCATCTCGCGCGAGCTGGTCCACCGGATGGGC
>DASPLZ010000259.1:0-8012 GCA_035627295.1 Phenylobacterium sp.
CCATCCAATCGAACACCGCGCCGCGGTTGGCTACCGCGTCGTTGAACCCGGGGATGGTGCTGCTGTCGATGTAGTACGGGTTGGCGCCCACTCCCGCGGTGCTCTGGGCGATCGCGTTGGTGAACGGGTTGAACCAGTAGCAGCCAAGCGACGCATTGCCCGCGCCGGTGGTGAAGTTGGCGGTTTCGCCGGCCTCGCACTGGTTGGGATCGCCCGCCCGGCTGCCGTAGCCGCGCAGGCCGAGCTGCAGGCGGTTCACCGAGGTGTCCTGCAGATTATATTCGTAGTCGATCTGCTGGTAGGTCAGCGACGAGTCGAACTTCAACCAGTCGTTGATCTGGCCGTTGAAGCCGCCCACCACGCGGAAGGTCTGGGTCTGGTAGGTATAGTGGCTGTGCTGGTCCTCGGTATAGGGATTGCCCGCGAAGCCCACCGGACGCCAGCCGGTGGCGCTGGCCAGGATGCCGTTCGCGCCGGCGCTGGTCACCGCGGCCCGCGCGGCGGCGAGGCCGGCGGCGCAGGTGGCGGCGTCGACGCCGTACGGCAGGGCTGTCCCGGTGCAGTTGGCCGCATTGATCTGGCCAATCAGCGCCTGCAGGCCGGGGTTGGCCGCCGGGATGTAGAAGCGCGACTGCTCAGAGGTGCCGACCGCTGGGATCGGCGAGACGCCGCCGCCCGGAGAGGCGCCCGAGGCCAGGATCGGCGCCGGCGTCTGGTTGGGGCCGGTGATCGCCCAGCTCTGCAGCGGGGTCTCGTTGTTGGCGTAGAGCGCCTCGGCGTGGAACTTGATGTTGTCGGTGACGTCGAAGTCCAGCTGGCCGTAGATTTTCCACTGCTGCTCGTCTTCGACCAGGTTGTCGAAGCTGGTGTACTGGAAGAGACAGCCCGTCGGCGTGACGGTCGCCGAGCCGATGACGTAGGGCGCGCCGCCGTTGGCCGCGCAGCCGATGTCGGCGAAGGCGCCGGTGGCGCTGAATGAGGTATAGCCGGTATTGGGCGAACCGACCGGCGCGCCGGTCGCGTAGTTGTAGGCCCCCGGGTTGCCGGTGCCGGCCCAGCCGCCCAGCGGGTTCTCAAGATAGCCGGAGGGACCGGTGCGGATCGCCCAGTCACGCTCGAACACCGGCATTTCGGAACGTTCGCGATAGTCGCCGGAGAGCAGGATGCTGGTGCGGTCGCCCTGCCAGCCCCACACTGCGCCCAGTTCCCAGTCGCCGTCGGAGCCGTCGATGGCCTGGTACTGGCCGGAAAGCTCCAGGCCGTCATAGTTCTTGCGGGTGATGAAATTGACCACGCCGGCGATGGCGTCCGAGCCGTAGGTGGCCGCGGCGCCGTCCTTCAGCACCTCCACCCGGGCGATGGCCGACTGCGGCAGCATGTTGACGTCGACGCTGCCGATGGCCCGCGTCGAGGTCGCCACCCGGCGGCCGTTGAACAGCACCAGGGTCCGCGGGCCGGTGGCCGCCGAGTTCAGGTTGCGCAGGTTGACGGTGGCCGCGCCGTTGCCGGCGCCGAAACGGTTGTTCTCGCCGATCACCGAACCGGACGAGGGAATGGTCTTGATGAGCTGCACCATCGAGGGCGAGCCGCGATTCTCGAGCTCCTGCTCGCCGATCACGTCGACCGGCAGGGCCGCGTCTTCCGGCGTGCCGGCGATGAACGACCCGGTGACGACGACTTCCTCGACCTCGGCCGCCTCGTCCTGGGCGAAGGCCGGATTTGACATAGCAGTGAGAGCTAAAAGCGTGGCGACAGCCGTGCCGCCGCAAAGAGCCTTGCGGTTCATAGTTCCTCCCCAAATGGCGCCGTCCCCTTAAAATGCCTCGGGGACTGGTCGTGCGGCCGACCTTAAGGTCACGCCGCGTAAGGACAAGCTCTTTCTATCGCACCAGTAAGAGAAGACGGCCTTGCGCGGGCCATTCGATGCAGAATTGCAACATCGTGGCGCGAGCGGATAAATACCGCCGGTCTTTCAATTTACTTATACTTCGGCGTCCTGTTCGCGCCAGACGCGAAAAAGGCGCCCGCGAAGCCGCGAGCGCCTATCGTCATCCATCGTGATGAAGGGGGTCAGAAGATCTCGAACAGCCCCGCCGCGCCCATGCCGCCGCCGACGCACATGGTGACGACGCCGTACTTGGCGCCGCGCCGCTTGCCCTCGTGCAGGATGTGGCCGGTCGCCCGCGCGCCGGTCATCCCGTAGGGGTGGCCGATGGAGATGGCGCCGCCGGAGACGTTGTACTTGTCCGGGTCGATGCCGAGGTGGTCGCGGCAGTAGAGGCATTGCGAGGCGAAGGCCTCGTTCAGCTCCCACATGTCGATATCGTCGATCTTCAGGCCGTTGCGCTCCAGCAGCTTGGGAATCGCGAAGACCGGGCCGATGCCCATCTCCTCTGGCCCGCAGCCGGCCACGGCCATGCCCCGGTAGGCGCCGAGCGGGGTGAGGCCCAGGCGCTCGGCCTCCTTGGCCTCCATCAGCACGACGGCCGCCGCCCCGTCCGACAGCTGCGAGGCGTTGCCGGCGGTGACGTACTTGCCTTCCTTCACGTACTGGCCGCCCTTGAACACCGGGGCCAGCTTCTGCAGGTCGGCGAGGGTGGTCTGCGGGCGGTTGCCCTCGTCCTGGGTGAGGCGGACCTCCTTCTCGGAGAACTCGCCGGTCTCCTTGTTCTGCACCATCATCACCGAGGCCAGCGGCGCGATCTCGGCGTCGAAGCGGCCGTCGGACTGCGCCTGGGCGGTGCGCTGCTGCGATTGCAGGGCGTACTCGTCCTGCGCCTCGCGGGAGACCCCGTAGCGCTCGGCCACGATCTCGGCGGTCTCGATCATCGAGGTGTGGATCTCGGGCACATGCTGGTCGAGCCACTTATCCGAGGTGCGGAAGCGGTTCATCTTGTCGTTCTGCACCAGGCTGATGCTCTCCAGCCCGCCGCCGACCGCCACGTTCGCGCCGTCGTTCACGATGTATTTGGCGGCCGTGGCGATCCCCATCAGGCCCGAGGAGCACTGGCGGTCCAGCGTCATGCCCGAGACCGTGTTCGGCAGGCCGGCGCGCAGCGCCGAGCGGCGGGCGATGTTGGCGCCCGAGGAGCCCTGCTGCAGCGCCGCCCCCATCACCACGTCGTCGACCGTGGCCGGATCGATGCCCGCGCGCTTCACCGCCTCGGCGATCACGTGGCCGCCCAGCTCGGCGGCCGAGGTGTTGTTGAACGCGCCGCGATAGGCCTTGCCGATCGGCGTGCGGGCGGTGGAGACGATGACGGCCTCACGCATGGGCGGGCTCCTTCTTGGCGTTGGTGGTGATGCCGTTGTTGGGCTTCAGGTCCTTGAAGCCCTTGCCTTCGGCGACGAGCTTTTCGAGCAGGGCGGCGGGCTTGTAGGCCTCGCCCATCTTGGCCTCGAACTCCTTCATCTTGGCCAGGACCTTATCGAGGCCGACAAGGTCGCCGTAGAACATCGGCCCGCCGCGGTAGACCGGCCAGCCGTAGCCGTTCTGCCAGACGATATCGATGTCGGAGGCGCGGATCGCCTTGCCTTCCTCGAGGATCTTCGCCCCCTCGTTGATCATCGGATAGATGCAGCGCTCGAGGATCTCCTGATCGTCGATGCTGCGCGGATTGGCGCCCGACTTGACGATGAAGTCGTGGATGATCTTCTCGGTCACGGGCGAGGGCTTGGCGTTGCGGTTCTCGTCGTAGTCGTAGTAGCCGGCGCCTGTCTTCTGGCCCCGGCGGTCCATCTCGCAGAGCACGTCGCGGATGCTCTCGCCCTTCGAGCGCTCCTTCACCCAGCCGATGTCGAGGCCGGCCAGGTCGCTCATGGCGAACGGCCCCATCGGGAAGCCGAAGTCGTAGAGCACCCGGTCGATGTCCCAGGGCATGGCCCCTTCCATGACCAGCTTCTGCGCCTCGCGCTGGCGCGGCCCGAGGATCCGGTTGCCGACGAAGCCGGGGCAGACGCCGGCCAGGACGGCGATCTTGCCGATCTTCTTGGCCAGCTTCATCGAGGTCGCGATCACTTCCTTGGAGGTGTGGTCGGCCTGGACGATCTCCAGCAGCTTCATGACGTTGGCCGGCGAGAAGAAGTGCAGGCCGATGACGTATTCCGGCCGCTTGGTCACCGAGGCGATCTCGTCGATGTTCAGGCCCGAGGTGTTGGTGCCCAGGATCGCGCCCGGTTTGCAGATAGCGTCGAGCTTGGTGAAGATGTCCTTCTTGATGTCCATCCGCTCGAAGACGGCCTCGATCACCATGTCGACGTCGGCCAGGGCGTTCATGTCCAGCGAGCCGGTGATCAGGGCGCAGCGCTGCTCGACTTGCTCGGCCGTGATGCCGCCGCGCGAGGCGGTGCGCTCATAGTTCTTGCGGATGGTGGAAAGGCCCCGGTCCAGGGCCTCCTGCTTCACCTCGACGATCACCACGGGCACGCCGACGTTGGCGAAGTTCATGGCGATGCCGCCGCCCATGGTGCCGGCGCCGATGATGCCCACCTTGTTCACCGGGATGGTCGGGGTGTCGTCCGGCACGTCGGGGATCTTCTGCGCCTGGCGCTCGGCGAAGAAGGAGTAGCGCTGGGCCGCCGACTGCGGGCCGCTCATCAGCTCCATGAAGAGCTTGCGTTCGGTGGCGAGCCCTTCCTCGAAGGGCTGGTTCACCGCCGCCTCGATGCAGCGGATGTTGTATTCCGGGGCCAGGAAGCCGCGGAACTTGCGGGCGTTGGCCTTGCGGAAGGCCTCGAAGATCTCCGGCTTGCCGCGCGCCGCCTCGACCTTGTCGTTCTGCTCGCGCACCTTCTTCAGCGGCCGGCCCTCGGCGACCACCTTGCGGGCGAAGGCGAGCGCGCCTTCGCGCAGCCTGCCCTCCTCGACCAGCTCGTCGACCAGGCCCATCTCCAGCGCCTTGGGCGCCGGCACATGCTCGCCGGAGGTCATCATCTGGAGCGCCTTCTCGACGCCGACGATGCGCGGCAGCCGCTGGGTGCCGCCGGCGCCGGGCAGGAGGCCGAGGTTCACCTCCGGCAGGCCAAGCCGCGCCGAAGGGACGGCCACGCGGTAGTGGGCGCAGAGCGCCACTTCCAGCCCGCCGCCCAGCGCCGTGCCGTGGATCGCGGCGATCACCGGCTTGGTGGAGAACTCCATCGCGTCCTGCACGTCCGGCAGGGAGGCCCCGGCCATGGCGCCGCCGAACTCGGTGATGTCGGCGCCGGCGATAAAGGTGCGCCCCTCGCAGATCAGCACGATGGACTTGGCCCCGGCGTCCGCATTGGCCGCCGCGAAGGCGCCGTGCAGCCCGTCGCGCACCGCCGCCGAGAGGGCGTTCACCGGCGGCGAGTTGAGGGTGATGACGCCGACGTCGCCGTCGAGCGTATAGTCCGTGACCGGATTGATCTGCGTCATGTTGCTAAGTTCCTCGACCACCAGCGGGAGGCCGTTTCTGATGCCGGCCTCGCCAAATTCAAACGCTTGTTATAGGCCTGCGGCCAAGCCGCCAAGAGGCGCGAGGCAAGCCCGGAGGAACTTTACATGCTCACCGACCTCTTCTCGCTGGAGGGCCGGGTGGCCCTGGTCACCGGCGGCTCGCGCGGCATCGGCAAGATGATCGCGGCGGGCTTCATCGCCCAGGGCGCCAAGGTCTACATCTCCTCGCGCAAGCCCGACGCCTGCGATGCGACCGCGGCCGAGCTCTCCAAGGACGGCGGCCTGTGCATCTCCCTGCCGCAGGACGTCTCGACGGTGGAGGGCGTGCGCGCGCTGGCAGGGCGCCTCACCGACCTGGAGCCGAAGCTCGACATCCTGGTGAACAACGCCGGCGCCGCCTGGGGCGCAGACTTCGAGGAGTTCCCTGAGAGCGGCTGGGACAAGGTGCTGAACCTGAACCTGAAGTCGCCCTTCTTCCTGACCCAGGCCCTGCACGGCGCCCTGAAGGCCGCGGGCAGCGCCGACAAGCCCGCCAAGGTGATCAACATCGCCTCGATCGACGGCATCCGCCTGAACCCGATGGAGACCTACAGCTACCACGCCTCCAAGTCGGGCCTGATCTACCTGACCAAGCGCCTGGCCGCCCGGCTGATCCGCGATCACATCAACGTCACCGCCATCGCGCCGGGCGCCTTCGCTTCGGAAATGAACCGCGCCGCCCGCGACATGGGCGACGAGGTCGCCAAACGCATCCCCTCCCGCCGCATCGGCCGTGACGAGGACATGGCCGCGGCGGCCATCTACCTGGCCTCGCGGGCGGGGGACTATGTGGTCGGCGAGACCATCGCGGTGGACGGCGGCGTGGCCCTGGCGAGCCTCGCGCCCGGCCCGAGCTAAAGCGGCGCGAGTTCGACCCCAAGGATGCGGGCCGCCTCGGCCATCCTCACATCGAAAGTCGCAAGCCGCGCGCCGATCCGCCTTGCGATCGCGATGTGCAAGGCGTCGGGCAGCCGAAGGTTGAGATCCATCCGCCGCAGGAAACGGTCCGCGAGCGCGACGTCGGCCGCTTCGGTCTCGACGCCGAGTGGCGCGCCGGACCGCCAGGCGTCGAAATCGGTGATGGCGTCGAGCGCATGGCTTTCGGTTATCCGCCGCATGCGCGCCAGCCGGCCGAACACGGCGACCAGTTCCGCCGCCGCGATGTCGCTCACGAAGGTTTCAGCCTCGCGCGCCAACAGGCTGTAGGCGGCTTCTGAATGGGCGTCCGCGTGGAAGGCGGAAATGAGAACGTTAGCGTCCAAGTAGACGCTCAAAGTCCTCCTCCCTCATCTCTTCGACCAGGGTCACGGAGTCGACCGGCGCGCAGGCCCGGCGCCTGGCCCGATCGCGCATCCAGGCGATCTCCGCCTCGGTGGTCGCACGCCCCACCCGCTGCTCAGGCGTGAGCGAAACCACCGGACGCCCGTGCTTGGTGATCGTCACCTTCTCGCCCTCGAGCGCCCGTTCGATCAGGCCGGAGAGCTGGTTCTTGGCTTCCGCGACGCTGTGCTGGCTCATGCCGGAAATATAGCCATCAGATGGCTATATTGTCCAGTCAGGCCTCCAGCGCCCGGTACGCCGGCAGGGTCAGGAACTCCTCGAAGCGGTCCGAGAGGCTCATCTCGGTGAAGATGGCGATGGCCTCGGCGAAGCGGCCGGTCTCGAAGGCGCCGCCCGGCAGGGCGGTCCTCAGCGCCGCCATCTCCTGGTCGAGCAGGTCGCGGAACAGGGCCTCGTCCACCACGCGCCCGTCGTCCAGCTTCGCGCCGTGGCGGATCCACTGCCAGATCTGCGCGCGGCTGATCTCGGCGGTCGCGGCGTCCTCCATCAGGTTGTAGAGCGGCACCGCGCCGCGGCCGCGCAGCCAGGCCTCGATGTACTGAACGCCGACGCGGATGTTCTCGCGCAGGCCGTGCTCGGTGCGCTGGCCTTCATGGACCTTGAGCAGGTCCTCGCGGGTGACGTTCACGTCCTCGCGCAGCTTGCCCAGCTGGTTCGGCCCCGGCATCAGCCGGTCGAACACCTGCATGGCGACGGGCACCAGGTCCGGGTGCGCCACCCAGGTGCCGTCGTGGCCGTCGCCGGCCTCGCGCTCCTTGTCGGCGCGCACCTTGGCGAAGGCCGCGTCGTTGGCGGCGGGATCGCCCTTCACCGGGATCTGCGCGGCCATGCCGCCCATGGCGAAGGCGCCCCGGCGGTGGCAGGTCTGGATCAGCTTCAGCGAATAGGCGCGCAGGAAGGCCGCGCCCATGCCCATCAGGGCGCGGTCGGGCGTCAGGGCGTCCGGCTGGGCCTTCAGGCGCTTGATGTAGGAGAAGATGTAGTCCCAGCGGCCGCAGTTGAGGCCCGCCATGTGGTCGCGCAGTTCGTAGAGGATCTCGTCCATCTCGAAGGCGGCCGGCAGGGTCTCGATCAGCACCGTGACCTTGATCGTCCCGTTGGGCACGCCGAGCGCCTGCTGGGCGTAGACGAAGACGTCGTTCCAGAGCCGCGCCTCCAGATGGCTCTCCATCTTCGGCAGGTAGAAATAGGGGCCGGTCCCGGCGGCGATCTGGGC
>DASPLZ010000260.1:0-3371 GCA_035627295.1 Phenylobacterium sp.
AAAGGCCCAGTCGGGTTGTGCGTAGGTCCCCATCAGATCGACCCGGAATGGCGCGCTGTCCGCCAGATCGGTCAGGTAAGCGTTCGCCGCGCGCGCCAGCACGCCCAGGTCGGCCTTGGCCGCCTCGGCCATCAGCCAGCCCACCATCGCCGCCTTGGTCCCGATGCCGGCCAGGCCGTCGCCGCCGTAGACCGCGAAGTAGTCGGCGCGGGTCAGCGTCTGGCCGCCCATCTGGAAAGTCGTGTTCAGGATGGCGTCGAGCCGCGCCGCGGAGGGCGCGAGGCCGAAGATCTCGGCGTAGGCCTTGCTGGTCGCGGCCGACAGCGTCAGGCCGCCGTACTCCGCCCCGAAGGCGGCCGCGCCCTCGCCGACCTTGCCCAGGTTAACCGTGAAATTGATGAACCGGTTCTCGAGATTGAAGAACTGGTAGTAGGCCGAGTTGAGGTTGTTCGGGTTCGGCCCGTTCGGCGAGACGAGGTAGTCGAACCCGCTCTTGGTCGGCGCATAGCCGAGGAAGAACTGATAGCTCATCGCCGCGACCGCGGTGGTGCCTTCGGCGTGTTCGGCGATATCGGCGGCCGCCTGATCGAAGGTCTTGGCGCCGGAGGTCACCTGCGAGGCCAGGCTCGACAGGTAGCCGAGGTCGGCCGGGCTGACCGCCGGGCGGCGCAGCACATATTCGAAGGCGTAGGACAGCTGCTCCAGGGTGGTGGCGCCGGCGATCTTCACCGTCCGGTCGCTGAACTGCAGCAGTTCGACGTCCACCAGCGCATCCAGCCCCTCGGGCGAGCCGGACCTGAGGTCCTGGACGCGCCAGGAGCCGTCATCTTCCCGCCACCAGGCGTAGTCGGCGGCGCGGGCCTGGTAGGCCGCGGTGTCCGCCCCCCCGCCTCCGTACACGCGGTCATCGCCGCCCTGCCCGCGGAAGGTCTCCCCGCCGGCGGCGCCGGTCAGGACGTTGGCCCCCGCGTCGCCGAAGATCACCACGCCCCCGCCACCACCGCCGGCCGCCGGCCCGCCGTAGATCAGATAGGCTGCGCCGCCGTCGGCGGGGCCGCCCGCCTGGGCGCCGATCAGGAAGTCGCCGTAGCCGTCGCCGTTCTGGTCGCCGATCCCGGCCAGCGAGACCCCGGCCGCGTCGCCCGCCGCGCCCCAGATCACCGAGCCGGAGGAGGCGCTCAGCCCCGCCAGGTCGACGGCGGCCGGGAAGCCGGCGGCGTTGGTCAGCAGGGCGAAGACGGCGCCGGTGTCGGCCTGGCCGGAGATGTCGGCGCCGGGCGCGCCCAGCAGGATGTCGTTCAGGCGGTCGCCGTTGATGTCGGTGGCGGCGAGCGAGGCGCCGGTCAGGGCCCCGGCCTGCGCGCCGTCGATCCTGACCCCGGCGAAGGCGTCGAGGCTCGACAGGTCGAAGGTCGCGCCGAAGCCGCCGGCCCGGCCGTAGACCAGGAACGCCGCGCCGCTGTCGACCCGCCCGCGCGCGTCCGCGCCCGGGGTGCCGATGAGGAAGTCGCCGAGCCCGTCGCCGTTGACGTCGCCGGCGGCGGCGACCGCATCGCCCAGCCCATCACGATCGGCCTGGCCCTCGAAGCGGGTGACGCGGTCGCCGGGCGCGGCCAGATCGACGACGGCCGGGCCGTTGGCGGCGCCGTAAACCAGATAGGCCGAGCCCGCCTCGAAGCGGCCGTTGGGGCTGGCCCCCGCGGCGCCGATCAAGAGGTCGTCGAAGCCGTCGCCATCGACGTCGCCGGCCGAAGCCACCGCCTCGCCCAGCCCGTCACCGTCCCTCGCGCCCTCGATGCGGAAGCCGTTGGCCCCGTTCAGGGCGGAGAGGTCGAGTTCGGCCCCGAAGCCCGTCGTGCGGCCGTAAACGACGTAGACCGCCCCGGCGGTGTCGCGCCCGTTCGGGTCGGCCTGCGGGGCGCTGACGACCAGGTCGCCGATGCCGTCGTTGTTGAGGTCGCCGGCGGCGGCGACCGAATAGCCCTGGGCGTCATTGGACGCGGCGCCCTTGATGCGAAAGCCGTTGGTTCCGTTCAGATTGGCGAGCGAGAGGGTCCCGGGCGCCGTCCCGCCGAAGACCACGTAGCTGACGCCCGGCCGCGAGCCGCCCGCCTCGGCCAAGGGCGCGCCCAGGGCGATGTCCGCCTTGCCGTCGCCGTTGATGTCGCCGACGCCGGCCGCCGACCAGCCCGCCAGGCCGTTGGGCGAGGCGCCGTGGATCACCACGGCCTGGCTGGCCGCGAGGTCCACAAGGTCGATCGCCGCCCCGGGGTTGGCCAAGCCGAAGACCAGCCAAGCGGCTCCGGCGTCCGCCTTGCCGGACGGGTCGGCGAACGGCGCGCCGATCAGGAAATCGCCCAGGCCGTCGCCGTTGAAATCACCGACAGAGGCGACGATCGCCGCGGCCGAACCGGCCGCCGCGCCATGAATCATCACTCCCTGCCCAGCAGGAAGCAGCGCGAGCTCCAGGCTCGCGGCGAACACCGGCATAACTAGCCCCCAAATCCCCCTGCGCGACTCAACGCATGACGCCGCGCATCACGAGGCTAGCCAGCCCTGGACGCAGCGGCGCGACGACAAATCAGCGCGCCTTCGCCATTGCGGCCGAGGTTGCTAACGGGGCCTTACCCCACCGCCCGGCGGGGCCGCGAACAGGCTTGGCAGATTGTCGCAGGGGGCCGCCGGCCCGCCCAATTCGGGAAAGACGTGACGCCGTCGGCGCGCCCGCTCTAGACTTTGCGAAAAGGGAGGCGCGCATGCGGTTCGAGGAGTACGCCAGGCACGACGGGCTCGCCCTGGCCGAGCTGGTCCGCCGGGGCGAGGTGACGCCGCTGGAGCTGGTCGAGGCGGCCATCGAGGGCATCGAACGCCACAACGGCGTGCTGAACGCCGTGGTCCACAAGGCCTACGACGAAGCGCGCGCCGTGGCGGCCAGACCGCTGGCGGGACCGTTCGCCGGCGTGCCCTTCCTGATCAAGGACCTGGGGCTGGAGGTCGCCGGCTGGCCGCGCACCTCGGGCAGCCGGTTCTCCACCGATGCGCCGGATGCGCGTGACAGCGAGCTGGTCACCCGCTTCCGCAAGGCCGGCGTGGTGCTGGTCGGCAAGACCAACACGCCGGAGTACGGCATCCCCGGGGTCACCATCTCCGACAAGCTGGGCGCCTGCCGAAATCCCTGGAACCCCGACCACGTCTCCGGCGGCTCGTCCGGCGGGGCGGCCTCGGCTGTGGCGGCCGGCATGGTACCCCTGGCGCACGCCAGCGACGGGCTGGGCTCGATCCGCATCCCCGCCGCCTGCTGCGGCCTCGTCGGCCTGAAGGTCACCCGCGACCGCAACCCGAACGGGCCGGACGACTACGACCGCGCCATC